>JACMMB010000347.1 GCA_014379305.1 Akkermansiaceae bacterium | reverse complement strand
TCCAGACGACCTTAAAAATCTCTCCGAAGACCAGTTGCCCGGCCTTGCGAAAGAGATCCGGGATTCCCTGATCAGTTGCCTTTCGATCACCGGCGGTCACCTCGGTCCAAACCTCGGTGTCGTCGAGCTATCCATAGCCCTTCATCGGGTCTTTTCCACCCCGACCGATAAATTCGTCTTCGACGTCGCCCACCAGGGCTACGTTCATAAAATGCTCACCGGACGCGCCAACCGGATCGATACCATCCGCACTTACAAAGGTCTCAATGGCTTCCTCCTCCGCACCGAATCCAAGCACGATGCCTACGGCGCGGGTCACGCCGGAACCGCCCTCTCCGCCGCCCTCGGCATGGCCGCAGCCCGCGATCTTACCGGTGCCGGCAACCATGTCATCGCCGTCGCCGGGGATGCCGCCTTTACCTGCGGGCCTACCCTGGAGGCGCTCAATAACATCGCCGAAACCACGCGGAAATTCATCGTCGTTCTCAACGATAACGAGTGGTCGATCGATAAAAACGTCGGTGCCATTGCCCGCTATTTCAACGCTCTCCAAACCCATTCCACTTACTCCGCCGTCCGCACCACCGCCGCC
This sequence comes from Akkermansiaceae bacterium, assembly GCA_014379305.1. GTDB lineage: Bacteria > Verrucomicrobiota > Verrucomicrobiia > Verrucomicrobiales > Akkermansiaceae > Luteolibacter. Next base: position 2,846 of record JACMMB010000347.1, on the reverse strand, counting down.
GATTTCGTTGAAAAAATTCTCGGCAAGGCCGTCCGTAAAATCGCGCATAAAGTCGAGGAAGGCGCGAAAAACCTGATCTTCCCGAACGTGCTTTTCGAGAAATTCGGACTGCGCTACTTCGGCCCCATCGATGGCCACAACCTCCCGCTCCTTGTCAAAACCTTCGAGCATCTGAAAACGCTCAACGAACCGGCCGTCCTCCATATCATTACTGAAAAAGGCCGCGGCTATCAGCCGGCCCTCGACAACCCCGGCAAATTTCACGGGCTCGGAGCTTACAAAATCGAAGACGGCTCCACTGACATCGTCTCCACGCCCACCTGCTCTGATATTTTCGGTCGCACCGTCACTGACATTGCCATCGACGATCCCAAAATCGTCGCCATCACCGCCGCCATGCCCGGCGGAACCAAACTTGAAACTTTCAAACGCGAACTCCCGGACCGCTACTTCGATGTCGGCATCGCCGAGGAACACGCCGCCCTGTTCGCCTGCGGCCTCGCCGCCGAGGGATACCGCCCCTTCCTTGCCATTTATTCCACCTTCATGCAGCGCGCATATGATATGATCGTCCACGACATCGCCCTGCAAAATCTCCCTGTCCGCCTCTGCATGGATCGCGGTGGCCTCTCCGGCGATGATGGCCCGACCCACCACGGACTCTTCGATATCGGCTACCTCCGCCACATCCCCAACATCGTCCACATGCAGCCCAAGGATGAAGCCGAGTTCACCGCCATGCTCAAGTGGATGGCAAAATATGACTCCGGCCCCACCGCCATCCGCTACCCCCGCGGCGTCATCACTGGCATCCCCGCGGATGCAAAAGTCCCTGCCATCCAGCTCGGAAAAGGCGAACTTATCCAGGACGGCCAGGACGTCGCCCTTATCGGCCTCGGCACATTCTTCGACATGGCGGTAAAGACCAAAGACCTTCTCGAACAACAAGGCTACTCAGTCGCCCTCGTCAACCCGCGCTTTATCAAGCCGCTCGATACCGCCTTGCTCGAACAGGTCGCCCGCACATGCAAAGTCCTCTGCACCTTTGAGGATCACGTTCTTTTCAATGGCTTCGGCGCCGCCTGCATCGAACACCTCCACGGCGCGGGCATCCACACGCCTGTTGAGCGCATTGGCTGGCCCGATGAATTCGTCGAACACGGCAAACCGGACATCCTCCAGAAGCTCCATCACCTCACCCCCCAAGCAGCGCTCGACAAAATCCTCAGGCACCTCAAGCTCGCAACAGATTCCGCTCCCTTGCCCTTGCCTTAGCAATTCTGTTCCTTATGGATCTCAACCTCATCGACGCACCCTTCGACCTTCGCCACATCAGACCCGGCGAGCTCGAGGAAATTCTCGAGGACCCCTTCGGCCTTCGCTTTCTTCCCGATAACGACCGCAATGACGGTGCCTCCCGCTACTTCGCCCTCGGCCGCACCGTCGCGGACCGCCACCTCTTCATCGCCTTCACCACCGATGGTAAAATCGCCCGCATCATCTCCGCCCGTGAAATGAGCGATTCCGAGCGCCGCTTTTACGACCGTAACTACAACGAAACCCGCTGAAATCATGAACATCATCACAGCCTGGTCACAGCTCCCCGATTTCGAAGACGACGCCGCCGAAAATGCGTTCTGGCAGGATCACGAACTCGCCCCGAAGCTCATGGCCACCTCCATTCATGAAGCCAGTTCCCGCGAATCCACCACCATCACCCTCCGTTTCGATCCCCGCATGCTTTCGCGCATCAAACGCATCGCCCGTTCCCGTTTCCTCAACTACCAATCCATGATGAAACAATGGCTCGCGGAGCGCCTGGAGGATGAAATGAAGAACCCGTGACGAGGTCTTTTTTTCAGATCAACCCTACCGAATCACCTTTTTCCGTTTCTGAATTCACCATTCAAAATACTCGGCAATGAAATCCTGTGGACTGCCGCCCTTGCGGGATGGGCGGGGGCACTTTTCCTGCTCTCGTCGTTCAGCAATGTCACCCCTGAGCCGGGCATCGAGCTTCCCCACATCGATAAAGTTCTCCACTTCAGCTATTTCCTCATAGGCGGTTTCATTCTTGCCACCATCATCTGCTTGAAAAGGGGGCTAAGCGCCTCATTCAAAACCCGCATCCTCCTGCCCTTCATCATCTTTGCCGTCTTTGGAGCACTCGATGAATATCACCAGACCTTCACCCCGGGACGCTCGGGCAACGACCCCTTCGACTGGCTCGCAGACATCCTCGGAGCACTTTGCGGCATCATTTCAGCCAATTGTCTTCATCCCCGGCTTCTGAAACTTTCATCACCGCCACCTCTGATTTCTGAAAATTAGCATTCAATTGCGTCCATTCGCAGTTACAACTCCCGCGACATGACACAACTCGACCAACTTAAGAAACTCACCACCGTCGTCGCCGATACCGGCGATTTCGAGGCCATGAAGCAATTCAAGCCCCAGGACGCCACCACCAATCCCTCCCTCATCCTCCAGGCTGCCGGAAAACCCGAATACCGCCCGCTGATCGACAAGGCGATTTCGGAATTCAAAGACGGCGGGCTCTCCGGCCAAGCCCTCACCGATGCCATCCTTGATCGCATCCTGATTCTCTTCGGTCTCGAAATCCTGAAAATCGTCCCCGGCCGCGTTTCTACCGAAGTCGATGCCCGCCTTTCATTTGATACGGCAGGCACCTTGGAAAAGGCCCGCCATCTGATCGCCGCCTACGCCGAGGAAGGCATCTCCAAAGACCGCATCCTGATCAAGATCGCCTCCACCTGGGAAGGTATCAAAGCCGCCGAAACACTGGAAAAAGAAGGCATCCATTGCAATCTCACCCTGCTTTTCTC
>JACMMB010000346.1 GCA_014379305.1 Akkermansiaceae bacterium | reverse complement strand
GCCTCCACCAGGTATTCCAGTCGTCACCCCGGTGTTTGGAGACAACGCCGAATAGCGACAGAACGCGCCAGATCCAGTTCTTGGCATATTTGGCCCGTTCACGTTGGGCATTCACCCAATGGGATTCCTCCCATTTCTGGGCTTCCCGCCAGATTTCCTCCGTGGTTTCACTTTGTAAGATTGATGGTTGCTTCTTCACTTTGATCGTGGTTGGAGGTTGTTCCTATTCCGTAATTTTTTGATTTTCCGTTTAACTCTGTCAATCCGGCGGCGGAGAACATCGCGCCATGGCCTCGGTCTATCCGAGTTGAGCAGGTTCATTTCCTCCGGAGAAAGATTTTCCCTGTCATAGGGAGTGAACCCCCCTGGCCCGATCGTGAATCCCCGCGCTGTGTCCGGATCAAAGTCAGGGCCTTCCAGATCCCGCTTTTGGAAGTGCACGTAAGCAATCTCATGATCAAACAACCCGCCTTCGCGATGATAGTAGGCTTGGAATGTCTTCCCTTGGTGCCAATAAAAAATTTGCGATGGATAATTCTGCAGTTCCTCGGCCTCGAATCGAGTGATGGTTTTCAAATTGGGTGGTTTGATGTCGGCGATCACCTCCTTGTGGTATTGCGGAATCCGATGGTAACGGAAAATCTTCCAGATGCCCGGCCATTCGTCGAATTGCCGGCGGTCTTGATTCGCCAGAATGCCTTCGTATCCCGGTGCGCCGGGAGCATGCAGCATGAAGTAGCGATTCACCTCGGGAGTGTTCCTGAAAAGAGAAAGATGCCCGCGGCAATAGACCCGAGGATAATGATCCAGGACATCATCCGGTAGGAAGGCCCGCAAGTCCCCGTAAATCATGTCCAGATCGACATGCCCCCAGAAGCCGTATCCTTTCAGGTGAGTCTCAAAACACAGTCCGTAAGTCGGCTTGAGCCGGGTCAGGTCAATCACGTGTTCGATCCTAACGGGAGTGCCACAGGCCCTGGCCATCGTTTTTTCCAGCTCAGGGATGCTGGTGACGATGAAGTTCACATTCGGCGGCGGTTCGAAATCCGGTGGTTGGTCGCCGAAGACAAACCAGTCGATGGTGGGATTGAATGCCGCCGAGCGGAAGACCAGCCGGATGTAGGGAGGCAGTTTGCCAAAATAACAAACGACCAGCGCGATCCGGTGCCTGGATGTCAAAGGAGCATCGTTTGAAGCCACCTGCATGATTCAAGACGGACGTTGAACGAGTTCCCTGAAAATCCGGTCGAACTGCCGGACGTTCACTTTCGCATCGTAACGGGCAGCAGCCTCCTGCCGGCCTTGCAAGCCAAGAGTCTCCCTCAGGCTGGTATCGGACATGAGCCGTTGAATCGAAGCGGACAAGGCGAATTTGTTGTTGCAGACGATCCCACCACTCATGCTCGCAACACACCCGGTATTGGTGGAGACCCATGGTTTTCCGACGGCCATCGCTTCAATCAGCACGATGGGTTGCGTCTCGGCGACGGCGGTGAGCAATACCAAATCGCACTCTTGGAATGCGGCAAAGGTTTCCTCGCGGCTGAGTTTTTCCAGAAAAAGCACCCGGCACCCGGGATGGGAACGCGCGAGCTTCTGATCCAAGCGCACGACTTCTTTTCCATACTCATTCAGCACGCTGCCGATGCAGACGAGGACAGAGCCAGGCACATTGGCCTGCCTGAAGCATTCGATGGCGAGGCGTTGGTTCTTCCGTTCACTGTAATTGGCAACGCAAAGGGCCATCGGCGCATCTCCGACGTCATGGCTTTGGCGAAAGTTTCCAGTGGCGGATGCGAATTGGCCGAAGTCGATGCCGTTGGCAACAATTTCAATGCCCGGATGGCGCATCAAGCCCGCGACCCGGTGGTCGAAAAAACGCCCCATGTCTTTGGTAGGGCTCAGGAAAATCAGCCTATCATAGGATCGGATCAGCTTGGGGAGATTGCACAGGGTAAACTTGAGTCCTCTCAGCCATTGGCCTATTCCCATGGTAATCCGACGCTGCCATGTATAGACATGAATTCCATAGCCATGACTCACCATGACCCGTTTGACCTTCAATGTGGCCAGGACGGGCTGCAGGAAACGGGTTGTCGGGACTTCCCAGCATTGGTTCACGATGAGATCGAACCGGCCGTTCGCCACCCATTCCCGATAGCGTCCGATTTCACGGCCTTGGGCCGAACCATCATCAGGATTCGGACGAAAATCAAAATCCATGATCTTGATCGTGTCGGCGGGCATCTCTTCCGCGGTTATCGGGCGGTTGCCGCTCTCCATGCCGGTCGCGACCCATACGTCCCAGCCCAATCCCGCCAAGCCTTCCGCCATGGTGCGACAGGCTTCAGCAACCCCGTCCTTGTTCGGAGGATAGGTGAAGGTGGTGATAAGGATTCTCAAGTTTTTGAAAACGATTTCAGCCTGCCGGCCGGTCGATGGATTGCTTCTCAGGTGGGGTTAACCATCACCGGTATCTGGTGGCTGGGGCAAATGCGAACCAAGGCGGCGTTCCGGGCGGGCGATATGCCCCTGAGTTGCTTGTGGCGTCGCCAGGAGGAACGTAAATTTTCAAGCTGTGGGATTCTATCGGCGATATTCGACAGCAAGGTGGATTTTTGAACGGGATTTATCGTTTGATCGGAAGAACTTCGCCAAGCCGCGCTGTAGTCGGATTGCTGGGGCCACTGCGGATAAACGGTTCGGGCGGTCAATTTCCGGGCAGTGACATAAAGCAGGATGGAGTCATTCGCATGAATCTCAACCCGTTGATTGATATCGCTCGGGTTTTTGACGGAATACCAATGCCCCCCGGCGACAATCAGCATTCTTTCGACGCAAAAACCATTGGCTTCCGAAAGGGTCGCGTAAATCAACTCCGGACTGAATTGATAGAAACCATGACCTGAGAAATTGTGCCATGGAGTCATCAATACAAGCTGGCCACCGGGTCTGATCAATTCCATGCAGTTGCGGATGGCATTGGGGAAATTGAAAACATGCTCAAGGGTGCCTCCATCGATCACCGTGTCGAAAGTCGAATGGAATTTGGCATCCAGCGGATCATTCATGTCATGAATGATCGCCGCATTCTCATAGTTCGAGGCATCCATCGAAAGCATCGGATGTGCGCCAATGCCTCGGTAGAAATCATCCGCATAAACCGAATCGGTGCCCTGAACCTCCAGGAGATTGAGGAAAGAGGCATACTCCCTGCCGCTCATGTAGATCCCCTGCCTGCCCAGCGTCAGGGTTTTGCCGAAGTTGACGCCTCGTGATTTCTCGCCCAATAGAAATCTTGCCGCATTGATATCAAGTCCCATAGATGGTTGCTGTTGATTTGTTCTGATGGAAGTCCATCCTTCACTAGTTACCCTGAAGGGTCACTTGATCGCGAATGCCAATGTCGTTCCGGCAACCAGCTTCGCGCCGAGATTGCTTTCCTTGATGTATTTCACGACGTCGCGGTGGCTCGCCACACAGTCATGCCAGGCGAGAACTCCGCCGGGACGGAGCATTTTCCATCCCTTTTCCGTGTCGTTCTTCACGTATTCGTAACTGTGGGCACCGTCCACGAACACCAGATCCATGGTGCCGAGATAAGGACTTTCATCGAACTTGGCCGAGTCGGAACTGAGGAAGGTGACCCTGTCCAACAGGTCGCGGGGAATGAGAATCCCCTTGCTGCCCTCGTTCGCGATCTGTTGTTCCTCAGGCTTGGGGATCGGGAGGCTGTAGGCGGGGTGGTCCTCCGGCAGATCCAGGGTGAAGACCATGCCGCCTTCACCGACGTTGAGGGCG
>JACMMB010000345.1 GCA_014379305.1 Akkermansiaceae bacterium | reverse complement strand
TGATCCGCTGATCGTCCACATAGCCTCGCGCGGGGATTTGAAAAATGTGGCCATCGTGCCTGAAGATATCGCAGAAACGGTGAACAAACTAACCGCCGCATTTTGGCCGGGGCCGCTGACTTTGATTTTGCCGAAGCACCCCGACGTCCCGGATCTGGTTACCAGCGGGCTGCCGACGGTCGCCGTCCGCCAGAGCGCGCATCCGGTGTTTCGGGCGGTCAACAAGGAGCTGGGCCGTCCAATCGCGGCTCCGAGCGCGAACCGATTTGGCCGGATTTCACCGACTTCCGCCTCCGCTGTGATGAAGGAACTCGGCGGGCGAATTCCGCTGGTCGTCGATGCCGGTGCGTGCGCCGAGGGAGTCGAGAGCACGATTATTTCAATCGTGCCGCGAGATGGAAAGAAGCCGATTTTTCACCTGCATCGCGCGGGACCGATCACCAAGGAGCAGCTTCAGGAATACGGCAGGGTGGAGAAAGTTCGCGAAATCAAATCGCATGTTCCGCAGGCTCCCGGGCAGCTTGAGAGTCACTACGCGCCGACCACACCGCTGATTCTGTTGGAAAACCCAGCGGATTTCGTAGCCGAGGAAGGGAAGAAATACGGCCTCCTCAGCTACACCGGCGCTGACGACAGTCCTTACGTCACGCTTCATGAGTGGGAGGTCGTGGAAGCACTCAGCCCGGGTAGTGGCAAACTCGCCGAGGCTGCGATCCGCCTGTTTTTCGTGATGCGGCTTCTCGACGAGGCAGGACTCGACACGATCATCGCAGAGCCTGTTAGCGAGACCGGCCTGGGCGTCGCGATCATGGACCGACTGCGACGGGCATCCATCAATTCTAAATAATCTCTCGCAGAAGCCCGTCTGTTTCCCAGGGAAAATCCGATGAAGGATCGGTCAGGCCTTCGGCTTGGTTGGCGTGAGCATGAATTCCAGGGGCTCGACGCCGCGCAGGAGCTTTACATTCACCGGCTGGCCGGGAATGAGATAGAAAAACGCGTTCGCCGCGTCCGCGTAGTCCGTGATCTGCCTGGATCCGATGCTGAGAAGCACGTCGTTCGACTTGATGCCGGCCAAGGCGGCAGGCGAATCAGGAAGCACCCGGCTGATGAGTGGGATTTGGGACTCAGCGCGGAGGGCCAAACCGAGCCAGCCACGGATCAAGCGGCCGTCACTACTAACGTCTCGTCGTACCCGGTGCACCGCTTCGGCGGGGATCGCGTAGCCGGTATTTCCAGTACCCGCCCCTTGGAAAACGATGGCTACTACACGACCCGCCTCATCCAACAAGGGAGTTCCCGGTGGTGGAACCGTGAGAGTGAAACTCACACGCAGCAATGCGAATGGCAGGATCTTCCCTCCAACTTGCTTGACCCATCCCGTAGTGCGGCATTTCGCAGATCCACCGACTTCGATCACAGACAGGGTAGCGGTTGAACTCGGTCCGACTTCGTCAACCCATTCCATTGCCTTCGGCGCGACATTTCCTTCCGCTTGGATGAAACCGAGTCGCGACACAGGATCATGACCGATGACCTTCACCGGAACCGAGCGGCTGCCAAGTTGAAGTTTTGGATTGGTCGGATCGGCACCCGCTGCCACGATGGCCACTAACATGGAGTTATCGCTTAATGAAATCGCGGTGGACTCACACCTTGTTCCGTTTGCCGAGGCCGGGAAGTGAACCTGCCAACGCGGGGAGATGGTGACCGGCTGCGCAAGACACGCAGACACAAGAACTCCCATTAAATAAATCAATCGGGCCGACCACCGTCGACTCGGGCGTTCCAGTTCCACCATTTCGGGGTTTCTGGAATTAGAATACCTGTTCGCCGACGTTGCCTTGAGTCGTGGGACTCAGGTCCAGTTGGTTGAGTTGCTCAACCGCAGGCGGAGTGGCCGCAGGGACCACTTGGTAATTCACCGGAGAAACCGGAGTGTTTTCCTTCACTACATCGCGTGGGGTGAGGAAAAAAGCAACGGTGACCGCTGCATAGGCAAGTCCCGCGCCATAGGCCCATTTCGAAGGTCCCATTTCAGAGAACCAGCCGGACACGCGTCCGAAGAAATGTGCGATCTCTGATTGTTTCACCGCCTGCTCGCGCTGGTTTTGGTGAAACTCGCAGAGGAAATCCTGCCAGTAGCTCTCATCCGGGCGCTCACTGCGCTTGAGGGCTAAAAGATCTCCGATTTGTTGGATCGTTGGTTTCACTGCGGTTGATAATTAGGAATTATAAAATAACCGCTCCCAGCGCAAGTATATTTTTAAAATCTTTCTTCCCAACTGTCTTGCAAAGCGGACTGAAGTTGGAGGTGCGCATAATGGAGTCGGGATCGAATGGTCCCTTCCGATGTGTTGAGCACCTTGGCAATCTCTCCATGGGACATGCCTTGGATGTCGAACATCGTCACAACCATTCTGTGGGGATCAGACAACTTCTTCATCGCCTCGTTCAATTTTAACTGCAATTCGTTCAGATTGGTCTGCTTCTCAGGGTTTGCCTCGTGAGCCGTATCGATCAAGGCCGGATCCTGTTGCACCGAGGATTCCATATCATTCAGGCTCAGGCTTATGCGACGCTTTCTCTTTTTGAGGAAGTTCAGGGTCAGATTCACCGCTATCTGATAGATCCAAGTATAGAACGCCGAATTTCCCTTGAATTTGCCGAGTGATTGATAGGCACGGGCGAAGATTTCCTGCAGCAGGTCATGGGTGTCCTCCTTGTGGGAGGTCATGTTGTAAACGAGGCCATACAGCTTGTCACCATACTTGAGGATCAGGGCGTCAAAGGCACGCGTGTCACCCTGTTGGGCACGCGTAACTAAATCCTGGTCAGGGTCGGGGGGACGTGGCTGACGAAACATTGAAATGGGGGTGGTGAGCAGCGCGGACAGGCTACACGGACACCGTCGGTTGTAAAGAAGCGCGAAGAATCCACGCTTCAAGTTCTGTCTGGCTGGAATGCGCTTGCCACTTGCGACACCAACGTTACCCGCCATTTTGCCGGATGATTTGCCCATCTTCCCGAGCGGGGGCCCTTGATCAATTGGCCGCTTTCCTCCCTCTAGCCACTCTTTACGCACGGGATCGCAACCACGTGATTTCCGGCCATCCAGCAGTTTCAAGATTGTCACCCGCCATCCGCCACCGCTTGATCAGCGAGGACGAAGTCGCTTTTGAAGTCCTTCAGTTTTCCAAAATCAGTCGGGTCGAAAAATTCCTTCAGGAGATTTATTGGCGACGTTATTGGAAGGCTTGGTTGTCACTCCGACCGCAAGTGTGGGGGGATTACCTGCAAAATCTTACCGCTCGGCGGAATGAAAACGACGAGCGAGTGATCAACTCCATCGAGCGGGCAGAGTCGGGCAACCCGGTGATCGACCATTTTTCCCGCGAACTTGTCGACACCGGCTACCTGCACAACCATGCGAGGATGTGGTTCGCCGCATGGTGGGTGCACGAGGTAAAACTCCCTTGGGAGCTGGGCGCGGACTTCTTTTACAAGCATCTGCTTGACGGCGATCCAGCCTCCAACACCCTTTCCTGGCGCTGGGTCGCCGGGTTGCAAACTCCGGGAAAAACCTATCTTGCCCGCCGCGCCAATCTGGAAAAATACATCGCGCCGGAAATCCTCGAGTCCATGGTCGATGGCTTGTCCGCGTTCGAAAATCCACACCCCTATCTGCCCGAAATCCCGGACAAGCCTCCGATCACCCGCCCAGACCTTCCCGGCCCGGGGTTTCATTCCCCGGCGCCTACCGGATTGTGGATCCATGAGGAAGATCTCTCACCGGAAAGCTCGCCTCTCGCCGGACTAACATTTTCCACCGTTTTCGTCACCGGACATCCGAGGTCATGGGAACGACATTCGTTCCCTCTCCCGAAGCGGCGCTGGCTAACCGATGCGCTCGCCGACACTTGCACAAGGGCCTCCCAACATTGGAAAACCGACGCGGTCATGGAGCTTCCCAGCGATCTGGCTTCTTCACTCGTTCAATGGGCAAAATCCCACCGGCTCGCGCAAATCACCACCCTGCGCCCCGGCGTAGGACCGTTGGAAGACGCGCTGTCCGGCATCTCCGCCGTCCTAAACACTCACGGTATTCAACTCATCCAAATCGATCGACCGCAAGATCTCCTACTCCGTCCCTTGGCCACAGGTAGCTTCTTTCAATTCTGGGAAAAAATGCGAAAACTAGGATTCATTCCATTCGCCGACAAACAGGATTGACGCTAGCAAGCACCTTGCAAATTAAAGCAGAAATTATGGCAATTTTGTAAGCCTCAACCCGATGCCCAAGTATCCAGCGGCCTATGAGCAACAGCGATCAGGCGGCGGTGGAGCGGCTCCACGAAGTTTACCAGCAGATGAAATCGGAACTTGGCCGCGTGATCGTCGGCCAGGACCAGGTCGTCGACCAAACCCTGATGGCCATCTTCTGCCGCGGCCACGCCCTGCACGTCGGCGTGCCCGGCCTCGCGAAAACGCTGCTGATTCAGACCGTTGCGCAGTGTCTCGACCTGTCCTTCCAGCGCATCCAGTTCACTCCCGACCTCATGCCCGGCGACATCACGGGCACTGAACTCCTCGAGGAAGAACAGGGCAC
>JACMMB010000344.1 GCA_014379305.1 Akkermansiaceae bacterium | reverse complement strand
CCCTTGCCTTCCACCGCCGAAAACATGGTTACACCCTGCAAAAACTCCGGCAGCGCCAAGAGCAATCTCGCCGCCGCGCCCTGATCATTCATCGGCACAAATCCGCTTGCCCGGGCGTTTGCCGCATAAAACCGCGTCTCCGCTCCGGAAGCGACTCCCGCATGAAGCGCCTCCCGCGCCCACGCCGCGTCATCCCCCGGATAAGCCGTCGGCGGCGGAAAATGCTGATGCAGCAACACCCTCACCAGCAGCCGCAACATCGCCGCCTGGTCCGGCACATTTTCCGAATCAAACTTATCCGTCACCCACGCCTCCCCCGTCACCTCATCAAACCAACCCCGCGCGCCGACCGATTTTACCGCCACCCACATTTCCAGCAATCTATCCTCCTTTCCCAGCCACCCGAGCCATCGATAAGCCTCCTGCCGATCATCCATCCCCTGCGGACCCACCCGGCTCTCGATCGCCGCCTCGATCCGATGTCCCAATTCCTCGGTCGCTACCTGATGAATTACCGGACTTGAAATGAATTTCATCCCATAATCCCGCTCGATACGATTCAGCATTTCCTGAGGCACCGCCACTTCGCCACCGCCTTGCGCCAGCGATCGCAGCGACCCGTTTTCCTTCTCCAGCATCGCATTCTCATCCCGCGCGATCCGAAGCAGATTCTCCAGGCCCTCAACGGTGTCTCCGCCGGGTGCCCCGCCCCGACCCAAACCGTGCATCCACCCCGCCACACCCAGCGCCCCACCCACAAGCAGTGGCAGCAACTGTTTTCCTGAAATCATTACTCCGATTCGCGAAAAAAATCACTGCTCGCCTTTGAGGAACGGATCGGCTCCCAGTGCGGTTGGCACTCCATACACCTCCTCCGCCGTCTTGCCCGGAATCAGCGTGATCGACATCGGCGCGCTCCGGTTTCCAAGCGCGTCATAGGTATAGAGGAAACGCCTGACCGGCATCTCCTTCCCCGTATTCGGATCGGTGCGCTTGACTCGCGAATCGAACATCTGCTCTTCCACCAGCAGGCCATCCGCTTTCCGATAACCATAACTCGTTTTAAACATTTCAGTCTTCTGGCCATCGTAGATTTTACAGCCAGTGGGATTCCCGTGCACATCCATCCGGTAAATCGTTACCAAAAACAAAGCCCCGTTGCCGGTGAAAGTTCTTTTCGTCAGCGTTCTGTTATCCGGGCTGCGCGTGAACACCGTCCGCGATCCGTCATCATGCCTCATCACCCGCACATTCGGCCCCTCCACCGCATTGAACCCATTCTCCTCGGATTTGGCGGCCACCACACTCAAACCTAGCACCAGCAGCATTCCTAGAAATCTCATACCGGCAAGTTAGCTTCCCTCTGCCCTCGAAATCAAGATGCGATTTTCCCGGTCTGGTCCCATGAGATCGCCATCCCACCTCCCTCCAAAACTCCCCCCCGCTGAAATAAAAAAGCCACCGGAATTACCGGCGGCTTTCCATAAATAGAGCTGACGCAAAAAATATCAGGCGAGGGTGGACTCGTCTTTTTCCTTATCGCATTTGCCTTTTTCACACTTCTCGGAAAGAAGGGTACCCTCTTCGTCCTCTTTTTCTTCCTCTTCGTGCTTCTTGCCTTTGCCGCATTTGCCGCAATGAGCCACATTCCCTGCTTCCTCAGCTTCCTTGCACTTTTCGCACTTGGCTTCCTTGGTGCATTTGTCGCACTCGGCCTTGGCGATTTCCGCCTTCTTGGCTTTTTCAGCCGCCTTGCACTCTTCGCACTTGGCATCTTCGGTGCACTTGTCGCACTTGTCGGCACCGGTCAATGTGGATTCATCTTTCTCCTTGTCACATTTGCCTTTTTCGCATTTGTCCCCGCCGGTCAATGTGGATTCATCCTTCTCCTTGTCGCACTTGCCTTTTTCGCATTTGTCGGCGAAAGCGAGTGGTGAGCTAATCATGGCTGCGCAGAACGCGGTAATCAGTAGTTTCATATTTTTTTCGTGGTTGTGGTTTTCGTCAGTTATTGCGATTCCCGATGAATCGTATTCCAAAACTAGATACGCGCCAGCAGATTTTATTCGTTATTTCAGAAAAAAATTATCCGATCCAGGCCAGAAATTCCTGATTCCCGTCCATCCCGGAAATACTCGCCGGAACCACCCCTTTCCATTCGCGCCCGGATTCATTCGTCACAAAATCCCGGATCTTTTCCACCGCCCGCTGTCTCAGTTCTTCTTCCCGGACAATCCCGCCCTTTCCCACCTCTCCCCGCTCCAGCTCGAACTGCGGCTTGATCAGACACACCACCGCCCCGCCCTCCTCCAACACCCCGAACACCGCCGGCAAAACCTTCGTCAATGAAATGAACGAAAGATCCATGACCGCCAGCATGACCTTCTCCCCCAAGTCCTTTTCCTCCAAATGCCGGGCATTGAATTTTTCTTTCGAAACCACCCTTGGATCGATCCGCAGCTTCCAGACCAGCTGGTTCGTCCCAACGTCGATCGCATGCACTTTCGCCGCCCCGCGCTTAAGCAGGCAGTCCGTGAATCCACCGGTGGAAGCCCCGACATCGAGGCAGGTCCATCCCGTCACATCGATCCCGAATTCCTCCAGCGCCCCCTCCAGCTTCAATCCGCCACGCCCGACAAACTTCGGCTTTTCCTTGATTTCAATCTCCGCTTCCTCCCCGAAACGTTCCGCGGGCTTGTCCACCATCCGTCCGTCCACCGAGACCTCCCCGGCCAGAATCAGCCGTTTACCCTGCTCACGCGAGTCGCACATTCCCCTCAACATCAGTAACGCATCCAGCCGGTCTTTCCTCACGGAACAGTTCTAAACACAGTCCCCGGTCCATTTCAAGAGGTGCCGGAAACCCTCCTTGCGATGCTTGTGAAAAATTTCACAAACCACACTTGCCGCCCCGCCTTGGGACGGACATATTTCCCACAGGCCTTTCAGCCACTTCATCTGCCTTAATTTTCCAGTCATGAGCGACACTCCATCGGCCACAGCGGAACTCAAACTACCCAAAGACATCGCCGCCGAAAAAGGCTTGGTGAACGTCCAGATCGATGGCTCGTGGTATCAGTTCCCCAAAGGCACCCGCATGATCGAGGCCTGCCGCCAGGTCAAAGTCGACGTTCCTTACTACTGCTATCACCCGAAGCTCACTGTTCCCGGAAACTGCCGGATGTGCCTTGTCCAGATGGGCATGCCCCCCCGCCCCGCCCCCGGCCAGGAACCCAGCCGCGATGAAAGCGGCTACGAACCCATCGGCTGGATGCCCCGCCCCGCCATTTCCTGCGCCAACACCGTCGCCGAAAACATGGGCATCCGCACCACTGGCGAACTGGTCGAGAAATGCCGCGAAGGCGTGATGGAATTTCTCCTCATCAATCATCCCTTGGACTGCCCGATCTGTGACCAGGCGGGCGAATGCCGCCTCCAGGAGCAATCCGTCGGCTATGGTCGCGGCGTTTCCCGCTTCGTAGACATGAAAGTCAAAAAGCCGAAGAACGTCGATATCGGTCCCCGTATCCGCCTTGATGACGAGCGCTGCATCATGTGCTCCCGCTGCATCCGCTTTATGGACGAAGTGGCGTCTGATCCCGTCCTCGGCTTCACCCAGCGCGGCACCCACACCACTCTCTCGGTCCACCCCGGCCGCCTTCTGGATTCCAACTACTCTCTCAACACCGCGGACATCTGCCCCGTGGGAGCGCTTACTTCGAACGACTTCCGTTTTCAGATGCGGGTGTGGTTTCTGAAGGAAACGCCTTCCATTGATGTCAATTGCGGCACCGGCACCAACATCATCGTCCACACTCGCGGCAACACCATCCACCGCATCACTCCCCGCCAAAACAACGCGGTGAACTCCACCTGGATGCCTGATTCCCACCGTTTGAACTTTCACTACATCGACAGCGATTCCCGCCTCACGGAACCACTCACTCTATCCAACGGCAAGCACACTTCCATCACTTGGCAAACCGCCTACCAACACGCTGCCGATCAACTCCGAAAATTCATGCCCGCTCAAATCGCCATCATCGGCTCGGCGCGCATGACCAATGAGGAACTCATCCTCCTCAAAACCCTCCGGCAAACCCTTTCCGTGCCGCACCTCTCACTCGTTCCGCGTCTCGCGGACCCGGACCAACTCCTCATCGCCGCCGACCGCAATCCCAACACCACTGGCGCGCAGCTGATCCTCGACACCACCGATCCTTACGCTTCCCTCGGCACGATCCGATCTGCCATTCAAAACAACCAGATCAAAGCCCTCCTCGTCTTTGGTGAAGACCTCATCACCGATGCCGGCTTCACCCACGGCGAACTCTCAAATCTCGATTTTCTCCTCCAGACACACCTCCTCGCCAACCCCACCGCAAACCACGCCCATCTGGTTCTCCCCGGTGCTGCCTTTGCCGAGAAACGCGGTTCGATGGTCAACCTCTCCGGCCGCCTCCAACGCCTGAACCGCGCCGTCGAGCCACCGCTCAATGCCAAGGACGACTGGGAAATCATCCGCGACCTCATCTCCGCTATTTCGGGTGACACCGCTAAAATTTTCCTCATCGAGGACGTCTTCAAACACATCTCCGCAACCATCCCGGCTTTCGCCAATCTCACCCTTTCGAAAATCGGCCATCAAGGCACCGTCATCGCCGAAACCGCATATAAAATACCGCTCTTGGAAAACGAACGCGCCCGCATTGCCTCAGGAGTGATCAACGGATAAACCATAGCCATCTTCCCTCCATGCCTGTTTTAATAGACCTCGCGATCATCATCACCAAGATCATCGCCTTCACTTTTCTGGTGGTTCTCCCGCTGGTGCCGCTTTCGGTCTATTTCGAGCGGCGCTTCTCCGCCATTATCCAAGACCGCGTCGGTCCGAACCGCGTCGGAATCCCGCTCACGCTCCTCGGATTCAAGAAGGACTTCCACCTCTGGGGCCTCATCCAACCCATCGCCGACGGCCTGAAACTCTTCCTCAAGGAGGATTTCACCCCGGCGCATGTCCGCAAAACTTTCTACTGGCTCGCCCCCGCACTCACCGTCGTCCCCGCACTCATCACCGTCTGCGTCATTCCGTTTGGTCCTGAGATCACCCTCTTCGGTCGCACTGAGAAACTCGTGATCGCCGACATCGATATCGGCCCGCTCTTCATTTTCGCGATCTCATCCCTCACCGTGTACGGCATCACCCTTGCCGGCTGGTCCTCAAATTCCAAATTCCCGTTCATCGGCGGCGTCCGTTCCACCGCCCAGATGATTTCCTATGAAATCTGCCTCGGCCTCTCGGTCATCCCGGTGCTCCTCTACTTCGGCGATCTCAACCTCAACAACATCGTCAGGCAACAGGCGGAAAACGGCTGGCTGCTTCTGCCTTTCTGGAAAAACGGATCACTCGCCCTGCCCAGCCTCCAGACGGCTCTCTTCCTGATTCCCGCTTTCATCGCCTTCCTCATCTTCACCATCTCGATCTTCGCCGAAACCAACCGCATGCCCTTCGATCTACCCGAGTGCGAGACCGAACTCGTCGGCGGTTATCACACCGAATATTCCTCCATGAAATTCGCCATGTTCTTCATGGGCGAATACGCCGCCATGGTGATCGGCTCCGCCCTCATCATCACCCTTTTCCTCGGTGGCTGGTCGGCAGGCTTCGGCCTCGATCAATACATCTCGAACTTCGCCATCGGCGATTTCAAATTCGGCGGCTTCATCCACCTCGGCATCTTCCTCACCAAGCTTCTCGCCTTCATCCTCTTCTTCATCCTGGTCCGCTGGACCGTCCCCCGCTTCCGTTACGATCAGCTCATGAAACTCGGCTGGGTGATCTTTTTCGAGGCCGCCCTTATCAATGTCTTCCTTGCCGCCCTCATCATCGCCGCGCCGGAGCTCACCGCCGCCATCCTGATCGTCGGCCTCATCCTGCTCGCCATCGTCACCGCCGCCGTCATCTGGGTGGCGAAAATCTCCGAGCCACCCGCTAAAGTCCTCCGCGCCTGATTCAAAAAAACCGGCGCCCCGATAGTTCATCCGCCACATCCGAAAGTCCAAGCACATGTCCACCATCAAGCTCACCCGCCCGAAACTCGATGCCGGAGAAAAAATCTACTTCGGCGCCCTGATCAAAGGCTTCTTCCTCACCCTTTCCCACGCGGTCACCTCCCTGCGGGGAAAATCCATCGGTGCCAAAGGTCTAAACTCCACCGGTCTCGGCGTCACCATGCAGTACCCCGAAACCAAGTGGGACGACCACATGCCCGAATATTACCGCGGCGCTCCCGCCCTCGTCACCGATGAGCAGGGTCGCGAGCGTTGCGTTTCCTGCCAGCTCTGCGAGTTCATCTGCCCGCCCAAGGCCATAAAAATCATCCCTGCGGAAATCCCCTCGGACGACCGCTGGGCAAAAGTCGAAAAACGCCCCCTCGCCTTCGATATCGATATGATCCGCTGCATCTACTGCGGCATGTGCGAGGAAGTCTGCCCCGAGCAGGCCATCTACCTTCGCAAGGATTACGCCATCACCGGCCTCACCCGCGCCGACATGGTCCACGATAAAAAGAAACTCTACGAAATCGGTGGCGTCCGCATCGGTCTCGTCAACAAATGGAACGAACTGAAATAAGTAACGATGGTCGCTGAGAATTTCACCATTTTCTACGATCGGGACCGCTGGCTGCGGGTTCTAGAGGAAATCGCCATCGCCCTCGGCAAGGTCGGCGACCCGGTGGAAATCTGCCTCATCGGTTCCGCCGCCTGCATCTTCGGCGGCATGGAAGGAAGAACCTCCATCGACCTCGACGTCTGGAACCCCAACAGCAGTTTCGACGAACTCGAACTCAAGCACGCCGTCATCAAATCCGGCCTCCTCTTCGATCCGAAATCCGAACGCGAACCCGACACCCCCTATCTTCAAATCGTCGAACCCGGCATCGTGCAGACCGGAGATTTCACCAGCATTCCCGTCAAGCGCATGGGCCGCCTCCATGTCACCCGCCCGCCATACGAAAACATCATCGCCTCCAAGCTGACGCGTGCGAATCTCAAGGACATCCAGGACATCCAATTCCTGATGCAAGCCTATAGACCGGAAAAATCCGCCATCGAAAAAGTCATCCAGACACTTCCGCCAAGCCCCCGCGAAGCCGCCACGGAAAACCTTATCTATCTTGAAATCCTGAAATGACCTCCAACTTTTCAAGAAACGAGGAGCTCGTAGCACGGTCCTGCCTTGCGGACCCGGACTTGCTTGCCCAGGCAATCCTCGACAAACGCTGGAGCGACGTCGCGGCCACTGTTGCCTTCGCCGAAGCCGACGCCCCCGTGGACCTCGCCTCAACCGACCCCGGCCTCTACCGCGAAATCCGCGAAAACATCACCCGCTTTTACCTCCGCGGCGGCGGCTCCCTCAACCTCCAAAAACTCCGCGCCCTCTCCAATTCTCCACCGTCTTCCCACCCCTCACCGTCTTCCCACTCTCCACCGTCTTCCCTGATCACTGATCACTGATCACTTCCCACTCTCCCATGCCCTCCTACCTATTCTGGCTCTTCTCCACCATCATGCTCATCGGCGCATGTGCCGTCATCGCCTTCCGCAATCCGGTTTCCAGCGCCCTCGCCATGGTCACTTGTTTTGTCGGCCTCGCCGCCCTCTTCATCGGCCTTTCCGCCTTCTTCGTCGGCGTCATCCAGATCCTCGTTTATTCCGGTGCGATCATGGTCCTGTTCCTCTTCATCATCATGCTCCTCGATCTCAAGGATGAGGAAAAACGCGCCAACAGTTTTGCTCCCCTGGCCGCCGGACTCGTCCTCGTCGGCATCTTTTTCATCCAGCTGGTCGGCGTCCTTTCCAACAAACTCCCCAATCAAACCGCACCGCCGCTCGATCCGGCCACCCTCGCCGCCGCAGCCTCCGACTATCCGCCGGGCAGCAAAATCGCCGAAGCGCTCACTGCCGGAAAACTGCCCGACGTCCACCTCATCGGCCACACCCTCTTCACCCAATACAACCTGCCGCTCCAGATTCTCGGCGTGCTCCTGCTCGTCGCCACCGTCGGCGTCGTCGTCCTCTCCAATCGCCAGACCTCCTGAGCTTTCCGCTCCATTCTTCCCATGACCTCACTCAACGACTACCTGCTCGTCTCCGGCCTACTCTTCTCCATTGGCCTCGCCGGCGTCGTCCTCCGTCGCAACATCATCATCATCTTCATGTGCCTTGAGCTCATGCTCAGCGCCGCCAATCTCACCCTCGTCACCTTCTCCCGCTTCAACGTCACCCCGAATGGCCTCCCCGATTACAATGGCCAGATGCTCGTCTTCTTCGTTATCACCGTGGCCGCCGCGGAAGTCGCCGTCGGCCTCGCCATCATCGTCGCCCTCTACCGCGCCCGCCAGACCATCCACACCGACGAGCTCGTTTCCCTCAAAGGCTGAGCCCCGCCAACCCGCCTGCCACAGCGGTTGCCTTGGCGGATTGTTTCGGAAAAATTCATTCCATACTACGGCGGATGTGAAAATGGCGATCTTCCCGCCTCGCTCAACAATCTTGCCTTTCATTTCCGGATCAACTACTACGCAGCATGATTCATTTTTTCCGACTCGCATTCGTCCTCGCGATCACCACCCT
>JACMMB010000343.1 GCA_014379305.1 Akkermansiaceae bacterium | reverse complement strand
TGGATACCCAAGTGTCGGAGACACAGCGTTTATTGGCAGAGGGCATGTCCAGGCGAAGCGATGCGGAGCTAGTGAAATGGCTTGACCACAAAGACATGCGCATCCGTCGCGAGGCCCAGTTCGAGTTGGCGGAACGTGGATTAGCGGCTGTGACAACCTTGGAAAAAGTCTTACCGCGCCCGGAAACACTGCCACGTCTGCACGCGCTGTGGGGCTTGGGCCAGATCGCCACGAAGTTTCCCAAACAGCGGACACGCATCTTGAAATCAGTAATTGCAGCGCTTGAGGATCCTGATTTGGAAGTTCAGACACAGGCGGCCAAGGTATTGGGCGACACTGGGCATCAAGAGGCTTTTGACCCGCTGGCAGATCTTTTGTCCGGAACCAGCGCCCCCCGGGTCCGGTTTTTTGCAGCGCAAAGCCTCGGTAAACTAGGCAACAAAAAAGCCGTCGAGCCACTGGTCGCTCTGCTGCGGAAAAACAGCGAGGACGATGCCTTTCTCCGCCATGCTGCGGTCTATGCGTGGGCTTCCCTGAATGATCCGGAAGGCGTAAAGCGATTCGTCAATGATCCTTCAGCCTCGGTCCGTTTAGGGGCGACGCTGGTCATGCGCCGCTTGAGGCAGCCTGAAATTGCGGAATTTTTAAATGACGCTGATCCGATGGTGGTGGTTGAGGCAGCACGGGCGATCCATGACGAGCCCATCAATCCCGCGATGCCACAACTCGCCGCTCTCGCGATCAATAAGGACATTCCTACGAATGAAAACACCGCGGAAGCGCTCTGGCGTCGCGTTGTAAATGCAAACTATCGCATCGGCGGCTCAGCCAATGCGGAAGCGCTCGCTGGAATGGCGGCGCGGGCGGATTTGCCCCCCGGAGTTCGCGAGGAGGCATTGCAGGATTTGGGCGGGTGGAGCAAACCCTCAAACCGGGATGCGGTGCTCGGGCTGTGGCGTCCACTCAAGGAACGCGATCCGGCCTTCGCCCGTGAAGCGGCCCGCAAAGCGCTACCAATATTATTCAGCAATGAAACTCCGGGTATTCGGATTGCGGCACTGAAACTCGCAGGAAAGTATGAACTCAAGGAAATGGCGGCGGCACTTCGCACCATCGCTATGGATACGGCCATGGATGGAGCCACACGCGTCGAGGCGCTGAAGGCACTTGCGATATTCACGGAGCCCTCGCTGCTGGAACTGACCGGGGTTTTATGCCGCGATGAAGATGCTGATCTTAGGAAGGAAGCGGAGAATATCGAGGCCCGGCTTTTACCAGGACAAGGCGCCGAACGGTGGCTGCGCAGTCTCCAGGGCGGAACGATCAATGAACGTCAAAACGCGTTGGCGAGGCTTGCGCTATCGGCGGATCCCAGCGCTGATGCGACCATAAAGGATTGGATGGAACGTCTGCTCGCTGGAAAGGTGCCTCCGGAGTTGGAGCTTGATGTCCTTGAGGCGGCGGGCAAACGCGAGCCGTTGAACTATCTGGTGCGACAGTTCGAAGAAAGCTTATCAAAAGGAAATCCACCGGCACCGTATAGAATGGCTTTGGCTGGCGGCAATGCAGTGGCTGGAAAGAAAATCTACATGGAGCGGGCTGAGGTTTCATGCGTTCGCTGTCACAAAATCGGAGCTGAAGGTGGCGAAGTGGGACCCAACCTCGCAGGCGTGGGCAAGCAGAAACGCGAATACCTCCTTCAAGCAATCGTTGCGCCGAACGAGAAAATCGCTGCCGGGTTTGAGATGGTGATTCTGAAGATGAAAGACGGAAAAATCCATGCCGGCACCCTTAAAAAGGAGACCTCTGACATCATTGAAATCATATCCCCTACGGACGGCTCTCTGAATATTCGCAAAAGTGACATCGCGGAGCGGCAGCGTGGTCCTTCGGGAATGCCCGAAGGTTTTGGATCAATCCTGAGCAAACGCGAGTTGCGTGATCTGATTGAATTCCTTGCAACTCTCAAATGAGGGAAATAGTGCTTGACGCTTGGGGTGAGGGTTCCTGTTCTTAATCTAATTTAACCCAACCCTGCAATGCCCCAACACCCGCCCAAGGAAACCGACTTTATTCACAGCGAGGAATTCCTCCATGGCCTGATGAAACGCCAGCTGAAGCTTTCAATCGCCTGCGCCGGGGCCTTTCTGGTGCTTCTCTTCGGACTGCCCCTGATGAATTACCTGGCCCCTGAATTCATGTCACAGCGCGTTGGAGGATTCACCCTGAGCTGGCTGGTTCTGGGCGTGTTGTTTTTTCCCTATGTGTGGATCATCGCCCGCTTGTTCATCACGCGCTCGATGGCTCTGGAAAATGACGAGGTCCGGCTCGCTGAAGAGGGCAACAAGCGCCAACCCTGACTTGCCATTTTTCCCATGGACTTCTCCCTCATCGATCCCTGGATCCTCGCTCTCGCCGGCATCACTGTCGGTATCACCCTCTGGATGGGCTTTCGTTCGGCGAAATCGTCTAAATCCGCATCGGACATGTTTGTTGCCGGGCGTTCTGTTTCGGTCGGCTGGAATGCTTCGGCCATTTCGGGAGAATACCTCAGCGCCGCCAGTTTCATGGGCATCGCCGGGATGGTCATGTCGATGGGCTATGATGCGCTCTGGTATCCGGTTTGTTATGCGTGCGGCTACTTGTTTCTCCTGTTATTCATCGCCGGTCCGCTGCGCAGATTCGGTGCCTACACCATTCCTGATTTCGCCGAGGGCCGTTTCGATTCGCCGCTCTTCCGCCGCATAGCGGTGTGTTTTGTTCTTTTTATTGGATTCTTCTACACGATGCCGCAGATGAAAGGCGCGGGCACGGCGCTGTCATATATCCTCCCCGGTTTGCCATATTGGGTCGGAGTTGTCGTGGTTGGGGCGGTCATCACTTTGAACGTCGCGCTCGGCGGGATGAAGGGCATCACATTGGTGCAGGCGGTCCAGTATTGGATCAAAATGTTCGCGATATCGCTGCCGATCTTTGTCCTGCTTTCCGTTTACGGAGGCTATGGCAAAAACCTCTCCCTCAATCAATCCGTGGTGAGCCCGCCGGGCATCGTGGAAACGGTCGATCCATCCATCGTTCGCAAGCCGCTTCCGGAGAAAGCGCCGCCTGATTCGACCTGGATTTCTCCATTCGGACCCTTGACCACCAAAGCGGCGAAGGCAGCGGGTTTATCCCCGGAAGAATCCCGTCCCCTGTCATTGCTCTACACCTACTCCCTGATCATCGCCTTGGTTTGCGGCACTGCGGGGCTGCCTCATATTCTGGTCCGTTTTTACACCAATCCTGACGGCGTCGCCGCCAAAAAAACCACCATGTGGGTGATGATCCTCATCGGTGTCTTCTATGTTTTCCCGCCGGTCTTCGGAGTGCTCGGTCGCAACTACATGCCGGAACTCTACAATGCGGTCGGATCCAAGGGACCGGACAAGGTCGTGCTCGAACTCCCGACCTTGTTGGGAAAAGGCAACGTCCTTGGTTCCATCCTCAGCGGCATCACTTGTGCGGGGGCATTCGCCGCGTTCATGAGCACCTTCAGCGGTCTGCTGGTCTCGATGACCGGCGCGGTGGCGCACGACATTTATGGCCGCATGCTCAGGCCCAAGGCGACCCCGGAGCAACGGATGCGGATGT
>JACMMB010000342.1 GCA_014379305.1 Akkermansiaceae bacterium | reverse complement strand
GTTTTCCGCAGGCTCCGGCGCAATTGATGCAGCAAACCATCCTTTCCGGAGTAAGCGAGATCCCTCACGGCAATCCGCGTCGCATCCCTACGCCCGCCGGCCCCGCCACAGGTGACCACGGGCAGGTTGCGCCGTTTGCACTCCGAAAGAAGCAGGGCTTTGTGATCCAATGAATCAATGGCATCAATGACTCCATCAATCTCACCACCCAAGACGGATTCCAACGAGCGCGCGGTGAAAAAACTTTCGATCACCTCAAGTTCGCAATCCGGATTGATAGCCCGCACCCGATCCGCCATCGCCGCCGTTTTCTGTCTCCCGATTTGCCCGTCCATCGCGTGAAGCTGACGGTTAATGTTCGATACACAGATTTCATCAAGATCCACCATTCTGATTCTCCCGATTCCGGAACGCGCCAAGGCCTCCACCGTCCATGAACCCACGCCACCCACGCCCACGACAACGACGCGGGAGTCCAGAAACTTCTTGAGCACCCGCTCGCCATACAATCGCGCGACTCCCCCGAACCGACTCATTTCCTGCTCACTCAGCATCGTCTCGCAGCTTCCATCTTGCCGCCCGCCCTTTCAACGTCCATCTGTAAAGACGTGCCGGAAATCCTCATCACCCTTGGCGATCCTGCGGGAATCGGCCCGGAAATCATCGATACCGCGCTGGCTTCCGGGAAACTTCCCGAGGGTTTCGATTTTCGTGTAATCGGAGATCGCTTGGCCGGCACTCCCGGACATCCCACCAAAAAGTCCGCGTGCGCCGCTTTGGAGTCACTTGTGGAAGCCGCCGACCGGCTGCGCATGACAGACGCCGCCGCTCTCGTCACGGGTCCGGTTTCCAAAGAAGCCCTTCAAGCCGTCGGTTTTCGTTTTCCAGGACAGACGGAGTTTTTCGCAGATGCCCTCGGGGTCAAAGAATATGGCATGCTCCTTACCGGCCCTAGACTCACCGTCGGTCTTGCCACCATTCACACCGCGATTGCCGAAGTTCCGAAATTGCTTACGCGGGAAAGCATCTTCACGATAGGAACCCTCACGGCCCGTTTTCTCCGCCAAAGGGGAAATGAAAATCCCCGCATTGCTGTTTGCGGCCTTAACCCCCATGCCGGGGAAAACGGGGCTTTCGGAAGCGAGGAAATCATCATCGTTTCGCCGGCGATCAAACTGCTCAATCAAACCGGCCTTGCCGATTTCTCCGGCCCCCATGTTCCGGACGCCATTTTCCGTGATGCATCCAGAGGAAAATACGATGCCGTGCTGGCCATGTATCACGACCAAGGCCTGATCCCGCTCAAACTGCTTGATTTCGACGAAGCCGTGAATGTCACCCTCGGACTACCAAAACCCCGCACCAGTCCCGACCACGGGACGGCATACGCGATCGCCGGGAAAAACCTGGCAAATTCCGCTTCGATGTTGACCGCGATCAGGCTTGCCTGTGAACTGGCAGGAGCAAAAGCCTGATTCATTTCGCCGTCCGCAGACCTTTATAAAACATGCCGAATATCGCCCAGCAGACCCCGATAATTCCAGCCAGCACCCACCAGAACATTTCCCAGCCCTGCCCTTTATCATTCACGAGAAAATTTCGCAGCCAGCCGCAGAACAATGCCCCGACCAAGGGTCCGATCCCGGCCATCATCAAGCCCAGGAGGCCCTGCGCCTGTCCTCTCATGCCGGGTTCCACCCGCCGATCAAGATATACCTGCGCGGTCACGAAATAGATGGTGAAGCAGACACCATGCAGG
Organism: Akkermansiaceae bacterium; assembly: GCA_014379305.1. Taxonomy (GTDB): domain Bacteria; phylum Verrucomicrobiota; class Verrucomicrobiia; order Verrucomicrobiales; family Akkermansiaceae; genus Luteolibacter. The sequence continues at coordinate 7,690 of JACMMB010000342.1, read as the reverse complement.
GCGATCCCCGCCACATGCCAATTCACTTCCCAGGTGTGTCCGGCGTAGCCACTCATGGAGAAGCGCAGCATGGAAAGGCCGAGTCCCCACATCAGCAGGGTCTTCAGGCGAAAGCGTATCATCATCCCGCCAAGCATGAACATTGCGGCCACTTCGCTCCATTGGGCGATCGTCATCGTCGCTGTCGGCGTGATGTCCCCGAGGGCTTTTAACAACTCCGGTGCATACATATAGAAGGCGGCCAAAGGAACGGAAAACAAACCCGTGACCCCAAGCAAAACCGCATGGTCCCGGTTTTTGAACAGCGCGAAACCGCCTATTCCCAAAGCGGTTTTCCAGTTTTTCACAACCCCCAGCGGAGGAGTGTTTGGCATCAGAAACGCCAGACCGCCCGCAAAAACCCGAGCCGCTGCGGAAGCATAGCCTGAAACCGGGCTGGAATCCGCGTTGATCACGTAGCTGGTAATAAATCCCGCCATGATCCAACCAAGGGTCGAAGCCATCCTCACCAGCGGATACTGCCTCTCGCCATCCCCGAGATGCGTGAGGCTGATGGTTGCCAGCAGCCCCCATGTTGGCCCGGTAACCAAGGAGTAAGCGGCCATACCGGTGATAAACCACCACGGCCCGAGACCGAGATCCAGAGAACCGAAAGCCCAGATCATGGTTGCGGCACTGGCCAACGAGCACCAGCCCAGAAGTTTCTGCGCGGCAAACCTTTCGTCCGCAAGCGCGCCCCCGATCAGCGGCGAAAACAGCGCACAGATCGGCGGCACCGCGAAGGCCCATGCAACCCACGCGCTCAACCCTTCGGCCCGCAGGATATTGGTCAGCGCAGGCAGCCAAAAGCCCGGACCCATACCCTGAAAAAAGAAAACGATCCAAATCCGCGCAAATATCCCTTTCTTATGCGCGTCGCTCTCCACAGGAACTCCCTATCGCGTATTTGAATCCGTGCAAGCGCGTTACACTTCGAAAAAGCCTGCCATGACGCCTGCAAGCCATCACTCCCCGAGAATGATTTTCGCACAACGGTCCGCCTCGGCCAGGACTGGCGGTCGGCCATTTTCAGAACTCTCGAAATACCCTTCCGCTCTCAATCTTTCCAAACCTCCGATGACTCGCGATGACTTCCTGATTCCCGGCATTTCCAGAATTCCCACCCTGCATCCGCTGCTAAGTGCTTCATAAATCATCGATACGGAATCCTCCGTGACCCGGACCTGCTCTACTTCGGAAAGCTTTGCAGCGAGCCAGCCGGGTTCCGTCGCTTGATGTGGGATAAACTCCACGTTTGAAACAGCCTTGCCCAATGCCGTGAAAAAGGATGCTGGCGTCCGCCTGGAATCAGCCACCTGCCAGCTGCCCTCCGTCGTCACCCGCTTGATCTGCTCCACCAACTTTGTCTCATCGTAGCCGTGCGTTTTCGATGGGCCGCCAACGAGAATGAGATTCCCGCTTTTCGCACCGGGAACGCAAACCACACGATTGAGCGCGCCCTTGCTGAGGATCACGTTTTTCGCCGCAGGTGGTTGCTTGAAATCGTGCTCGGGAATAACGCACCAATCAAAAAACCCCATCGGCAACAAGGGCTTCATCAGTAAAATACTACGTGCACCGTATTTCCGGGAAAGGCACAACAGGGATAAATGGGTCGCATGACCTGCAGCGATGATGAAATCGGGATCGGGAAATTTCCTGCTTTCGGCGATTGCCTTCCGAACCCTTGCAATCGCGCCTGGTTTTTCCTCCAAAGTTAGAATCCGAATCTCCGCCGCGTGCCGCCGAGCCATTGCCTCGGCGAGTCCATGGGACTGGTTTTCATGTCCCGCCTTGCCATCGCTGAGGATTAAGATTTGCAGAGGAAGCGTCACGTTTGCTAAAAATGGCGGCTGTAGTTGCTTATGGCAAAATCAATCCGAGGGTTTGTCAGCAGCCGGGCAGGATGGTAGCGTCCTTTGATGCATCGGAAACGAAATCCTGCGGCGATCCTGCTAATTTGGGTAGCGCTCTTTCAATTCATCGCCGCCGGACCCGCAGCTTTGTTGGAAACCACCGAGCTGCGCGATTTTTCCAAGTTGGAAGAGTCTCGTCAAAAGCTCCTTGAGCTGGCCATTGAGGTCGGCAGGGAAGTCACCGGTCTGCCTTACAAATTCGGTGGAAACGGTCCGGACGAAGGCGGATTCGACTGCTCGGGAGCTATCTATTACGTCCTCAGGAAAGCGGGTTTGGGGCCGCCGCGAACATCTTCAGACCAGTATCTCTGGGTGAAGGAAAAATCCACCCTTCATCTCGTTTCAAATGACGCGGAAGATACGGAAGATAAAAGCCTGGCCGAATTGAAACCGGGTGATCTGGTTTTCTGGTCGGGCACTTATGAACCCACGGACGATCGTTCGGTCAGGATTACCCATGTCGCCATTTTCCTGGGTCACGAGAAAAAAGACGGTCTTCCGGTGATGATCAACGCAACGGATGGAAGATCATATCGCGGCAAAAAGGGCAATGGCTACGGAGTTTATGATTTCCGGGTTCCCAGCGAAGGAAGCAAGGCTCGGATGGTTGGTTATGGCACCCCGCCGGGGCTGACTACTGATTGAATCATCACCTTAGCTCCCCGCCGACCATTGCTTGGTAAGTCGGATCAAGATTGCGCAAATCCTCGTGGCTTCCGTCGCTGACAATCCTGCCGTTTTTGAAAACCAGGATCCGGTCTGCGATCTTGATCGTGCTGAAGCGATGCGCGATGATCAGTGTCGTCCGTCCCTTGACGAGTTCTGCGAGCGCCTGCTGGACCATCGCTTCGCTTTCGGTATCGAGCGCACTTGTCGCCTCATCCAAAATCAGAATCGGCGCATCTTTTAGAAACGCCCGCGCAATCGCGATCCGCTGCCGCTGGCCTCCGGAAAGCAGCTCGCCTCTTTCTCCCACCGGAGTGTCATAGCCAGCAGGCATGTTGCGGATGAAATCATGCGCGAACGCTTTTTTGGCCGCTGCCTCAACCTCTTTCTGGGTGGCGTCCAGCCGTCCAACCTTGATGTTTTCCGCCAAGGTTCCAATGAACAGGGATGGTGTCTGCGGGACCACCGCGATATGCGCGCGGAGATCGTTTTTCAGAAAATCGCGGACGGAAACCCCGTCGAGCCGGACTTCACCCTGTTGCGGATCGTAGAAACGCGGCACCAATTGCGCGAAGGTCGATTTTCCCGCGCCGCTTGGCCCGACCAAGGCGACCACCTGGCCGGCGGGGATATCGAGAGTCACATCGTGGAGGACGGGTATTTCATCATACGCAAAAGTCACATGATCGAATGAAATGCCCACCGTGGGATTCGGACAAGGTTTGGGATTTTCGGTGTTCGGAATCGTATCCTCGGCATGCAGAATATACTCGATGCGCTCGACCGACGCCGCGCCCTGCTGGAAGTGGGAATGGATGGCTCCCAGTTTCTTGAGCGGCTCGTAGGACATGAACAACGCCATCCCGAGTGCGAGAAAGCCGTCCAATGTCATTCCCGCCCTCACGCCGAAATAAAGCGCCGCCGCGAACCCGCTGGCAGCCACGACCTCGATGGATGGCGATATGCTCTGCCGGTATTTCACCACCTTCATGGTCAGGCGTAAAATCTCACCAATCCGTTTCCGGAAGCGTTCGATCTGTGGTTGTTGAAGATTGTAAGCCCGGATTTCGAGAGCTGATTGCAGGCTTTCGGAAAGCGAGGCCGAAAGATCACCGCCCCGCCTTTGCAAGGCACGTGCTCGCGCCGTAAGTTTTTTTCCCGCCAATCTGATAAAGATGACGCACAAGGGAACGGTCAGCAGTGCGATCAATGCGATAAAGAAACTTTTGTCCCTGAATGCCATATAACCCACCGTTGCAAGGGCGAAAAGCAGTGTCGCGGGCTGCTTTATCAAATCATTCGAGGCCTGTGCGATGACCTGCCTGAGCATCTGGGTGTCATTCATCAGACGGGCCAGAAGATCCCCGGATTGGTTCCGCTTGAAAAACGCAAGGGGCAGCGATTGGAGCTTAGTGAACAAATCGATGCGAATCGATTCCACAACCCTGATCCCGGAATACTGAATGAAGTAGGCATTCACGAATCCCGATACCGCACGGAATAGGAAAACCGCCGGAATCCATATACATGTGTACATGAGGAGCTCATCGCGTGATACATCTCCCAGATGCGCTTTGAGCCACGAAACATACCAGGAATCCTCCGGCGTTTTACTATCAAAAAGGATTGGGAAAACCACCTTTGTCATCAACGGCAATCCGGCACCGGATGCTGCGGCGTAAAGTAATCCGGCAATTACACCTATACTGAAAGAGCCCTTCACCTCCCAGAGATGGCGGTAATATGGTAGAAACTTTTTCAAATGCTTGGAGGGTATTTTCCTACCCGTTCGCGGATCAGAAGGCGAAGCCCGGGCTATTTAATGATCATTCAATATCCGCTTTCCCCTCAAACCAGCCCTTGGCACTACACCTCGAGTAACAGTCGGTGCGGCGATTCAAGGCAATCCTTGATCCGAATCAGGAATGTGACGGCCTCTTTTCCATCGACAAGGCGGTGATCATAACTCAGCGCCAGATACATCATCGGACGAATAACCACCTGGCCATTGAGTGCGATGGGCCGCTGCTGGATGGTGTGCATTCCGAGAATACCGCTTTGCGGTGGATTCAGGATCGGCGTGCTGAGCAGTGAACCATAAACCCCGCCATTCGAAACGGTGAAAACGCCGCCCTGCAGATCCTCGATGGTGATTTTTCCGGCTTTACCCTTCTCCGCGTATTCCAGAATGTCCTGCTCGATCCGGGCGAATGATTTCGAATCACAATCGCGCAACACCGGAACGATGAGTCCTTTCTCCGTCCCGATGGCCACCCCGATGTCATAGAAGTGATTTTCAACAACCTCGTTGCCCTCAATGCGGCCATTGATTGACGGCACATCCTTGAGCGCCTGGGTCACCGCTTTGATGAAAAACGACATGAAACCGAGCTTCACTCCATGCTTCTTCACGAAGTCCTCCTGCACGCCTTTCCGCAATTCCATCACGGCGGTCATATCGACTTCATTGAAAGTCGTCAGGATCGCCGCAGTCTGCTGGGCATTGACCAGATGGGTTGCGATCTTGCGGCGCAGCATGGACATTTTGCGGCGCGTCGTGCGGCCCTCATCGCTGGCTGCTGGCTTTTCGGCGGCTTCGGCTGGCCGGGAAACTACCGAAAGATCCGGCTTGGCGCGCGGCTTCACCAATTCCGGAGCTGCCACCGCAGGACTTTGCGACGCAGCCGGCCCGGAATCCTTGGAAACTTGAAACGCCGGTTGAGCACTAATTCCGGGTTGAATCTTCGCGATCACTTTCCCAATCGCGACTTCCTCACCCTCTGGCACAAGGATCTGGAGTTTTCCGGAAACAGGCGCTTCGACTTCATTGGAAACCTTGTCAGTTTCGAGCGTAACCAGAATCTCACCTTTCTCCACATGGTCTCCATCCTTTTTGCGCCACTCCGCGACGTTGGCGGTGGTAATGGATTCGCCGGCGGCAGGCACTTTGATTTCAAATGCCTCCCCGGAGCTGGTAACAGGCGCCTTGGCTTGCTCGACCGCTTCCCGGGCGGGTGCCGCATCGGTGGCAACGGAAGGTTCGCCCGTGGTCTCCAGTTTCCCGATCACCGTCCCGATGCTGACCTCCTCACCCTCCCCGACCGTGATGCTAAGCACGCCATCCGCCTCCGCCTCCAATTCATTGGAAACTTTGTCGGTTTCCAGGGTGACGAGAACCTCCCCCTTCTTGACAGACCCGCCGTTGCTTTTGTGCCACTTGGCGATGTTCGCGGAAGTGATGGACTCGCCGGCAGCCGGCACTTTGATATCGATCGACATGATGAATGGATGGGTGAGGAAAATCAGATCTCAAACGCCTTGCTGAGCAGCGCTTTCTGCTCGCGGTAATGCATCGCTTTGGAACCGGCAGCCGGGCTGGATCCAGCTTTGCGGCCCGCATAAAGAGGCTTTATTCCAAGCGTGTCCTCAAGCCGCGGCGCGATATATGTCCAGGCACCCATATTCTGGGGCTCCTCCTGGCACCAAACAAACCGTGATGCGCTCGGGTAACGGCCTGCAATCGCGGAAATCATCTCGTTATGGAACGGGTATAGCTGCTCGATCCGGATAATCGTCGCATCCGCAATTGCCTGCTCCTTCCGATGGGCGACAAGATCGTAATACACTTTTCCCGAGCAAAAAATCACCCTGTTGACGCTGCTGACATTCTCGAAAAACATTTGGTCAGGCAGGATTTCCTGAAAGCAGGTGCCTTCGAGAAAATCCTCTTCGAACGACACCGCCTCAGGACGGCCAAGAAGACTTTTCGGCGTCATCACGATCAGCGGTTTGCGGAAATCGCGGCGCTTCTGACGGCGGAGCGCATGGAAATACTGGGCGGGTGTGGAGAAGTTTCCGACGATCAGATTTTGCTCCGCGCATAGCTGGAGAAAGCGCTCAAGCCGCGCGCTCGAATGCTCCGGACCCATCCCCTCGTAGCCGTGCGGCAACAGCATCACCAGATCACTGGGCGTCTGCCATTTCGATTCCGCGGAAGAGATGAACTGGTCGATGATGACCTGCGCCCCATTCGAGAAATCACCGAATTGCGCCTCCCACATCGTCAGCATGCTTGGATAGGAAAGGGAATAACCGTAATCAAACCCCAGCACCGCGAACTCCGAAAGCAGCGAGTTATAAACGCAGAACTTCGCTTGATTCGAAGCGAGGTGTTCCAGCGGGATGTAGCGTTCACGGGTCTCGTAATCATAGAAAACCGCATGACGATGGGAAAAGGTTCCGCGCCGGCAGTCCTGCCCGGAAAGCCTTACCGGCGAGCCCTCCATCAGCAGCGAGCCGAACGCCAGCGCTTCCGCGAATGCCCAGTCAAACGGCCCGCCACCCGCAAGGCTTTCGACCCGCCGGGGTATAAAACGCTTCGCCAGGGTCGGGTTCAGATGAAATCCCGCCGGCGTGGTGGTGAGCACCTTTCCAATGTGCTGAAGCCGGTCTTTCGTGATTCCAGTGCCAACCGGGGCGTGGGTATAGGGAGGCTGGGCAATGGCTGTTGAGCCGCTGAAAACGGTCCGGTCTCCAGCTTCGCTCATCTCCACCATCTTCTTGTGGCCTTCTTCCAGGCGATCCCAAATCGCTTTCTCCAACGCATCCGCGTCCGTCTGGGAAAGCACATCCTGCGCGACAAGATGCCTTTTATATACCTGACCGAATGTCTCCCGCGCCTCAATTACCTTCGCAACCAAGGGCTGGGTGAACGCCGCCTGATCCGCCTCGTTGTGTCCTTGGCGACGGTAACAATACATGTCAATCACCACATCACGACCGAACTTCTGCCGGAACTCCAAGGCGAATTTCGCCGCCCAATACAGCTCCATCGGCTCCTCGCCGTTCACGTGCAGGATCGGTGCCTCGATCATTTTCGCCACATCCGTCGCATAGGCGGAAGAGCGCGCATCCGCCGGCATGGTCGTGAATCCGATCTGGTTGTTAATGATCAAATGGATCGTCCCCCCGGTCCGATATCCCGGCAGTTGCGATAAATTCAGCACTTCCGCCACCGAGCCCTGCCCCGCGAAGGCCGCGTCACCGTGCAGCAGAATCGGCAGCACGCG
>JACMMB010000341.1 GCA_014379305.1 Akkermansiaceae bacterium | reverse complement strand
CGACTACAAGCTGCGCTGCAAGTTCCGCTACGAAGGCAAGGACGGAACCGCGGAAACCATCCTGTGGACCGATGCCAACGGCGACGAGAAAGAACAGTCTAACGAAATCTCCAAGGTCCCGGGGAAACTGCAATTCAGCGCCTGGTATATGAATCTTGCCCCCGACCTTACGATCTATGCGGCCACCCAGCAGTTCAAAGTCACCGGCTTCACCGCTTGCGGCGCACCGAAGTATGATCTGTCCAAGCCCACGACGTTGGCCATCGGCGGGATCGGCTCGGCGGACGGCAAACTGATCGTCAACGGCGGTGAATATGCCAAGGAAGGCACTGTGTTCACCTGCGCGGACATCGCCACCGGCGAGATTCGCTGGACCTATCCGGATACCTTCAACGGCGTCCACGGCTCGCACAACGCCCCGCCCGCCGCAGTCGGACTCATCCGCGGCTCGTTCGGCATCGCCGGCACCGCGAAGCTGCCCGCACCTATCGGTAACGTCTGGGTCGCCGGGACCAACGTCGGCGAGTGGCACATTCTGACCGAGGAAGGTTTCTATCTCGGAAAATTGTTCGAAGCCGACCCGATGAAAGTAAAATGGCCTGAGCAAGCCGCTCCGGGTATCGACATGAGCCGCACCCCGCCGGGCATGGGCGGCGAAGACTTCGGCGGCAGCATCACTGCCGGCAACGATGGGAAATTTTATGTGCAGGCCGGTAAAACGGCATTCTGGAACCTTGAGGTCACCGGGTTCGAAAAAGCGAAAATGATTTCCGGGACGAAACTGAAGATCGGCGCTGCGGAAATCGCCAAAGCAGGCACCATCAAGGAGCAACAGCTGCAAGCGTCCAAGGGCACTCTCCGCGTCACTGCGAAGAAAATGACGCCCAATTTCACCGGAGCGTTTGACCAGGATTTCGGGGGAGTCGAGGTCACGAAATTTGAGAAGCAAGAGGACGCCGCAGTCCGCACCGCCCTCGCGTGGGATGATCGGAATCTCTACCTAGCCTGGGAAGTTCGCGACGCCACGCCATGGATCAACGGTGCCGAAGCCGCCGATCAGATGTATCTCTCCGGCGATACTGTCGATTTTCAACTGGGTGCCAATCCCGCCGCCGATCCCAAGCGCGATAAAGGTGCCGAAGGTGATCTCCGGCTCTCGATCGGTGACTTGAAAGGCCAACCTACCGCCGTCATTTATCGCGAGGTCGCAGCCAAGAAACAACCGAAGGTTTTTAGCTCGGGCGTCATCAAATCCTTCAATGTGGACAGCGTGAGCGTCGTCCGGGATGCCAGGATCCAAGTGAAAAAAGAAGGAGATCGCTACCTCGTCGAGGCTGCCATACCTTTGTCCGCCCTCGACTTGAAACCCTCCTCCGGCATGACCGTCCGCGGTGACTTCGGCGTGACCCACGGCGATCCTGCCGGCAAACGGACCCGGCTTCGCACGTATTGGAGCAATCAGCACACCGGCATCGTGGATGACGCGGTCTTCGAGCTGATGCTCGAACCGAAAAACTGGGGTGAACTGAATTTTCAGTAACCCGTCCTGGGAAAATTCGACACCGGGCCGCGAACCAGTGGGTTCCGGTGTCGTTCCAGCCTTTTAGTCGGTTTTTCCCGCACCCGCAGGTCGAAAATCGTGACCTGAGACAATAGTATGAGCCGTTGAGACATTGCACGTAGCGGGTTTTCACATGTCATGCCAATTTTCGCGAGTTAGGTAGAGAACCCATTTGGCAGTATTTACTGTCACGACAAAAAATGCATTGTAAATACCTTGTCATTAGAACATGTTTTCTTCTATTCTTATGAAACCTCAAAAGTCCAAAATTAATTTTAAATTTAATCAGGGCGGATTTGCACTTATTGTAACCCTGACGTTGATGGTGTTACTGACTATCCTGGCGCTGGGTCTTCTGACTCTATCGTCCGTAACATTACGTGCCTCGAGCAGGGAAAATGAGATGCAAACTGCGAGAGCCAACGCTCGTTTAGCCCTTCAGTTGGCGATCGCAGACCTCCAGAAATACGCTGGGCCAGACCAGAGGATCACGGCCACCGCCGAAACGATCCTCCCGAGTCCGGTCCCTCCTGCCATCCAGACCAGTGGACAGCCTATGCTTACGGGTGTTTGGAAATCACGTAAACTCGATCCCAACGATCCCGATACGGAAGCTGACCAAACGAAAACAGGTCGTTCCCTACACTTCTCCAAATGGCTCACTTCCTGCGGAAGTCCGACTTCCACGGAGGCACAGGACTTCGCGAGCGGAGGTGTGCCACCGGCGAAAGCAGAAATCCTGGTTTCGGAAAAAGTCGTCGGCACCGATTTAACGGCCATCAAGGTTTCGGCGGAGCGTGTGAATGTGATGGATGCCAAAGTGCCCACCTTGGTCCGCGGCACCTATGCCTACGCAGTTTTGGATGAAGGAGTGAAAGCCAGTATCAACGTGGGGACCAACGCGGTAGGGACCGGACTCGCAGGCCAAGCCGCTGCGCTGGGGGGAGGTCAGCAGCCGGGGATTGACCGCTTGAAGTTGCCTGCTGGAGCGGGGGATTTTACGCTGGCTAGTGTGAATCTCGACCGATCGACAACTGACGGTAAAAGTCTGGTTAACAAGCTGATCAGTCGTGGAAACGGAGAACTGGGTCTCAAGTTGGATTTGCCGACAGCGAACAGCCCCGGAGCTTTAGGCAAAAATTTCCACGACTTGACTCCGTATTCGCTCGGGCTGCTGACCAATGTGGCGGACGGAGGTTTCAAGCGGGATCTGAATCTTTTGGCGGAGTTGCCCACGCTGCCAGCGGAGTATGCCGGCAAGAAGATCTATAAGACGAGTTTTAAGGATGCGCCGGGTCCCGGTTGGAACGAGTTGGCTTCGGACCCCAAGTGGGACCGCGCTTTTTCCTATCTTAATCTTTTCAAGGCGAAGACTTATAAAAACGAGCCAGTTCTTTTTGATTCCCCGGATGGCCCCGTGATGCGGGCAACAGCTCCTCGGGATTGGAAGGGTGGTAAATTTGTAAAACAAAATAACGCAACAATCACTAACCTCAATCCAACGGGTCCAGACTATGATACTCCCTCCGGACCGGTTTTGTTGCCGGCGATCGCCAAGGTCCAAGTCGTGTTCAGCCTTTGTGTCAGGGATATGGCTAAACTCGAGGTGCCGGGCCAGCCGCCACTTACCAATGGGCCCGAAAACTTTATTCGATCTCTCTGGGAAACTGGCCTTAAAGGAACTGGATGGAATTACCTCTTGACACTAAACTATGCACCAATCATAACCTTACACAACCCATATAATGTTCCCATCGAGTTCAGTGGAGCCGATGACAGTTATCTTCAAATCGATTTAGTGAACGTGCCCTTTGCGATGCAGGTGGAGAGGAATGGCGAACCCCAGATGAAGGACTTCGCAACTCTAGGCAGTATGAAGCAGGGGCTCAATAAAAACTTAAATAATTGGAGTATCCCCTATGTGGAAAAGCCCGTCAGCCCTACAAAACGCTTCGGTATGAGGATTGCCAACGGTGTTAATGCCGCCGGGCAAGCCCTCACCACACCTATCCGGATGTTGCCCGGAGAGGTGCGTGTTTTCTCAGTATGGATGCCGCCAACCAGAACTTGGGGACAAGAGCAGCTCGAGGCAAAGTACTTCGACGATTGGGCATCCACCCAATTGGGTTTTGACCCAGCCGTTTCTGACGGAGACGATAATACATTTTGGACGAAAACCGATACAAGTAAAACAGTTGCTGTCCCAGGATGGACCGGTGTGGGGTCGGGATTTAGCACTCACAACCTAGCATCTGGGCCAGAATATAATTTAAAAGATGATGAGCTTCCGGATAACCCCAAGGGATATCGTGGAAATACGATTCCCTTGAAAGTAGACGATAAGATCCGCGTCAAGTTCGCTCCTATCGCATATAAAAAGGCCCCACAACCATATCGTTTCTCAGTGGAAATGACGTTGAGGGGAGCCAATGCCGACAAAACCGCTCGGACCTCCGTGCTTGAATTCAACATTGGAGCAGTGGATGGACTCCAAAAACAACTGCTGGGTAACAACGGTTTTTTGAGTTACCCTCCGGAGGGAGAGGATCCGCGAACAAGGTCGGAACTGTATAATAACTATCAAACAGACGTGCAGAATCTCACCAAAGCAAGGCCTTTTGCCCTGTTCAGCGCCTATGCAGGGACGACCCAAGGGGGGGTGGAGGTGACGGATGGCGGGGTTCCTTCGTACGATAACGGGCGCTATCCGGCAAAGCCATGGCTTTTCGGCAATCATGCCGGTTTGGTAAGTACAAAAAACGTGGAGAACAACAACGAATCCTCAATGCGATCCCACGAGATGAATTTTACGTATCTTCCCGGCAACACGCTTAATGCGGTGCGAGCGGGAGACAGAGGAACTTTCGTCACGGGGCATACCGCTCTCGACGGAAGACCCTTCGGAACGCTTTTCGATGTTCCTCTGGGGCCGGTGCAGAGTCTCTGTGCACTCAATGGCGCTGGCCTGGCGACATCGATTTATCAACCCTGCTTCGTGCAGCCTGTCGGCAATTCGTATGCACATCCTCTTCTGGACACTTCATCGATCAGAGAGGGCGACTTGGCGGACCATTCTTATCTATTGAACTCGATTTTCTACGATGGCTATTACTGCTCCGGCATACAGACACGCAGCAGCACGATTGGAGACGGAAAAACGGCCGCCGCACTTGCCGGCACTTTTTTCAACGGAGCGAGCGAGCTTTCCGATCCTAGGTTGACACCGTACTTTGCGGACGGTGGAACCCCCACGGCGGCCGTTGCCAGCGTTCTTTCCGGCGAGGGTTTTAAGAAGGTGGCAGCCCTTCAACTGGTGAAAGGCTCTTTCAATGTGAATTCCACTTCCGAGGAAGCATGGAAGGCGATGTTGTCTGCCATGACTGGCAAAGGTGCGCGTATCTTGGAAGTGCCCACTGCCCAACCGCCAGCCGTCCCTCCGATTCAAACCGTTGTTGCTAAAGACCTGACGGAAACACCCGCGGATTTTATGGGAGCGAGGTTTTCCCGCTTTCGCGTCCCAAACAGTCAGCCTATTACGTCAACCGGTTCCGAAGACGATAATAAGGCATCGTACTGGCAGGGTGGGAGAGACCTTACTGAGGCCGAGTTGACCACCTTGGCGAAGGAGATCGTCACCCAGGTGAAACAGCGCGGTCCGTTCCTCTCGATGAGCGAGTTTGTGAACCGGGAACTCGGAGCCGCCGGAGATCTCACGCTGGCGGGAGCACTGCAGACTGCGATTGACAAGTCTGGCATCAATAGCGGAGCCGCGACGTATGGCGGAGGATATGAAATCACGAGCACTCAAACCGATCCACTCGAACTTGAAACCAAGGAAGCTCTGCAAGGATCCAGCGCCGCCGGAGCGCCAGGTTATCTAATGCAGGGGGATGTCTTGAATGTCTTGGGGAACAGTGCGACAGTGCGCTCGGATACTTTCGTCATCCGGACCTACGGGGATGCGCGCGACTCCTCTGGCAAAGTCACCGCTAGGGCTTGGTGCGAAGCTGTCGTCCAGCGCGTCCCGGAATATGTGGATCAGGCGGATACCGCGGATACGGCACCAGGAGTTCTGACAAGTCAGGCCAATAAGGATTACGGACGTCGGTTTACGATTCAATCATTCCGTTATCTCCAACCGGACGAAGTTTAAGCCTGACACCGATCCATCTCTCGATGAAATTTATCCTATCAATTCTCTTCTTCTCGTGTGCACCTTATCTCCTGCACGCACAGGAAGCGACACCCGTGACCTGTCACTTCCTGTGCTTTCAGCGTGATGTTGCAAACACGTCGAAGCTGGGAGCGAAAGCCGGGGACGATAAAATCATCAGCTGTCCTTTGCCGTTGGAGTTAGTCTCGGATGGAATCGAGCTGGCCGCTTATAACAACGAGATTTCATTCGTGAAAGCTCAAGGTGATAAGGAAGTGGTGGCAAAAGCAAAAATTCCGGCTGGAATCAAAAAAGCACTGGTCATGTTTATCGCAGCGCCTTCCACCAAGGCGCCCTTATTGTATGATACGTTCGTTCTGGATTTCTCCAACAAAGGATTTCCAGAGGACGGAAGCGTGGCGGTCAATCTCTATGCCGGTGATGTCCGTTACAGCATCGGCGAACACCGGATCTTGCTCAATGCCGGGAAGACGGCGGCGTTGGCACGTCCCAAAAAGTTGAACGAATTCAGCATGGCCGGCGTTCGTTTCGAATTTTTACAGGATTCCAAGTGGCGGATGGCAATCGATACAACAGTCAATTTCCCTCTTCATCAACAGCAGTTGTTCGTCGCGTTTTTGGATCCCCGGAGTCAACGCCCGCAGTTACGGATGTTCCTGCTTTGAGCTGGGAATCCCTGATTCTCATGAATTTAAGGGAAGCCCATTTACGCTGAAAATGTGATTTTGAGTGGTATTACGGAATCGGGGCACCTTCGTCAGAATCGGCAGTGGAGCCAATCTCGTCGCGATCGGAGTTGGCGCCACCACTTTCGAAGACACCGGCAACAAGTTTCGAGAACGTCCGCTGGGTTCCGACCGCCGATTCGGTCGGTAGCGGCTGGCATCATGTCGCCATGACTCTATCTCCGTCCGGCGTGGCGCACAAGCCTACCTGGACGGCGTCACCGTCAGCACACCCACCGGCGCGAACGCCTTTGCGCCGAGCGGGCAAACCTCCTTCGGCGGTTACCCGGCTGGCGGCCGCAATTTCAACGGCCTCATCGACGATGTGCAGATCTCGGCCGCGCCTTGACCAATACCCAGTTCCAAACCGTCATGACGCCGCCCAACGAGGCATGGCGCGCGCTGAAAT
>JACMMB010000340.1 GCA_014379305.1 Akkermansiaceae bacterium | reverse complement strand
CGGAAAAGGGTGGCCCACAGCGGACCATATATTTTGCCTACGGTCGCAGCCAGACGCGACTTATGGAAAGCGATTTGTCCGTCATCGACTCGGATGATCAGACCGCACATTTCCCGGATCGCCGGATCGGCGCAGTGTTTCCGCAGCATCTTATAGTAAACGTGGCTTACGATCTCAGTACCCACCAACGCCTGCAACTCGAACCCCACACCCAGGAATTTCCGCAGACCGCAGAACAGCTCGAAGCTCCAGTGGCTCATGATTTCTTCCCCGCCGAGACGCTTGAGCGCATCGCCGAGCAGGCGAGAATGCTCACGCTCCTCTTTGAACCAGAGGTCGATCAACCGCTTGAGCTCCGGGTCTGATAAGATACTCTGCCGGTTCCAAGCGATCAGATAGCCCGGCCCGCCGCCATCGCCGAGCTGGAATTGTTGGATTGATTTCCTGAGCTCGATCAACGCCTTCCCGCCAACTCCCAGCGGGGCATCCCAATCCGGTTCCGACCGGTTCGCGCCGTTTTTTTCGAAGTGGCTCACCCAACGTTTTGTGTCCATTGCCATGCTCATCAGCGGGCGAAGGTCGCAGCCCACCGGATGGAAAGCCATGTGAAAATCCGGTGAATTCAACCAAGCCGCTCCATCATTGTTAGAAACGCTCCCCGCGAACGCACACGGTACTCGCATGATCCGGATTTTCTGAAAAACTCGGCGCATGGACTCTTGGTATTTTAACGATTCCGGCCAGCAGCGCGGACCTGTAAACGCGGAGGAGATCAAAATGCTGCTGGCGACGCATAAAATCCAGGCAGACACCCTGGTCTGGTCCGTGGGGATGCCGGAGTGGAAACCTGCCAGCGATGTCATCGGTTTCCAGATCTTAACTTATGCTCCTCCCATTCCGGACCAGGAAACCCATGTCGATTGTAGCGGATACGTCCCCTCCGGCCCGCAAGAGCGGCCTTGGGTGCGCTACTGGGCGAGGACCTTGGATTTTTTCCTGTTCGGCTTTTTCAGCGGTGTGGCAGTGGCTTTCTGGCCTCAGTTGGGTGAAATAAACGATACATTGTTCGGAATTGTGCTGCTTCTCCTCTATAATTTCGTCGAGCCGGTGATGCTGGCGGTGACAGGCACCACCCCGTTCAAGGCCCTCCTCCGGATCCGGGTTAGGAACGATGACGGAACGAAGTTGAGCTATCCGCAAGGTCTGCGCCGGACGCTATCGGTCTGGATTCGCGGGATGGGATTGGGAATCCCGTTCATCTCCCTTTTTACGGCAGTCACTTCCTACAAGCGTCTCATCAGGGACGGCATCACCTCGTGGGATCAAGACGGAGGTTACACTGTGACCCACCAGTCGATCGCTTGGTGGCGATGGCTGATCTTATTTGCTCTTTCCGCCGGGTTTATCGGGCTGATCGTCCTCGGGAGCGAGGCATAGCCTCCCCATTCCACCCTTGCGAAAACCCTCATATTCATCCCACCCTCAGCCGTGGAAACGATTTCGGAAAACTTCCTCGCCTGGGCCGAAGACCCCGCCCGCACCCTCGAAGAGCGCTACGGCATTCTCCGCCTCATCGAGTTCGCCTATGCACGTCACTACAGCGGGCCGGACAAGCGGGAGCTGAATTACGAGGCCGATAGGCTCATGCGCTCCGACCGCTGCTACGATGCCGCCTACAATCCCGTCATCGATCCCATCGCCCTGCGCAACACCGCTGGCGTGCTCCATGGAATTACCAAGCTCGAGCTCGATCACTTCGGCGATGAGCGGGCCATCCGCGATTTCAATCGGTTAATAGTAAAACATAATAGGTTATTAAATAAATATAACCGGACAATATAAAAACAATATCGGGTCATGTAATTAGATTATCGGATACAAAGATAAGAGTCATTTTTTGGCGTCCGACCAACTTTTTTTATTATAAAAACCGCCAACCAAGAGGGAAACCTTGCCGTCCGCAGGGAATTCCGCCCACCGCTCCCAACCAAGCCGATGGACCGGACCAAGGCGGCTCAAGCCCCCAGCCCCGGACCCCATCTCCAGCCATCCAAGCGCTCAGGCGGCATCGGAAATTCACCTGAATTCATTGAACTCGCTCGAAGTGGATGGCTGCGGGATGCGGTTGAAGGCGATGCTGTTGCCGGTGAAGGTGCGGCCATCCTCTTCGGTGAGGCCGATGGTGAGGGCGTTGCGGCCATAGCGCAGGGTGATTTGATCGAGGACACGCGAGAGGCGCCGGCGGCGCTCGCACTTGTCCGATGGGACGGCTCCCGGGTCGTTTTCCGAGGGAAACAAGGAGAGTTGCTGGGGGGCGTCCGCCGCGACCAGGCCGTGCAATGCGAGACTGACTTTTTTGAGGTTGCCGGGCCGTTGCCGCAGCATTTCCGACCACAGGGTGCTGAAAATTCCGAGCAGCGAAAAGCTATCGTCCACCGGGGAAAACCGGGTGCCGCCTTCCAGGCGCAGGTCATTTTCGACGCTTACGCCGAGATCGAGGCGGGTGGCTTTGAGATTCATGGTACGCATCCGGGCGGCGGCTTTCAAAAGCAGGCGGCGGCCGACTTTTTCCGCACGGCCCGGCGGGCGATCCGCAGGAGCGAGGACATGGCTGTGCGTGACCATTCCGCGTTGGGTTGCCGCGCGCTCCAATTCCTCGCCGCGCAGGGCATACCAGAAACGCTCCCCTTCCACGCTGCCCCAGAGGGCGCGGGCCTGCTTGGGGGCGCAGTTCCAAAGCTGCTCGATGGTGGTGATGTTTTTGGCCAAGAGCCGCGCCTCCATGTTGCGGCCGATGCCCGGCAGATCGCGCAATTCAAGCCCGCTGAAGCGCTGCGGCAACTGGCTGGGATGCACGACGGTGATGCCGTCCGGTTTGAGCATGTCGCTGGCGACTTTGGCGAGGAAGCGGTTGGTGGAAATGCCGATGGAGCTGGTGAGGCAGACGCCGACGTTTCGCGCGATGCCGGCTTTGATCCGGAGGGCGAGTTCCACGGCGTTCGTTTCCTCATGATAGCGGCCGTAAAGCTCGCAGGACATTTCATCGATGGACTGCACCTGGAGGATGGGGATATGCCTGTCGATTTCCTCTTTGAGCAAATTGTGGTAGTGGACGTAGGCATCGTGCCGGGCGAGCACGCAGACAATTCCCGGACACATTTGCTTCGCTTCGCGGATGCCGGTACCCGTTTTCACGCCGAAGGCCTTGGCTTCGTAACTCGCGGCAATGGCACAAGTGGAATCCGTCATCACGGGAACCACGGCAATGGGCCTGCCGCGGAGTTCGGGACGCATTTGCTGCTCCACCGAGGCGAAGTAGGAGTTGAAATCGATGAACAGGATTTTGTGCCTCATGCCCAAGAATAGCGTTCATGTGAACATATTCAAGCACAGTGATGCCGGGAATTCCCCCCCACTCTTTTCCACGGGATCAGGTCCGCTCTTCCAGCAACCGGCTGAGGTTCGCGCCGCGGCCGAGCGCGACGACGCCATCGCCGGCATGAAGGAGGGAGGATCGCGCCGGCCGCAACTCGGTGCCTCCGGCGTTGCGATGAAGGGCGACGACGAGAAAGGCTTCGTTCGTTTCCAACTCGCCCACTGATCGGCCGATCCACGGCGAGGATTCGGCAATGACGGCCTCTTCCATTTCGAGGCCGAGATCGCCGAGTTCCTGGCGGAAATGCCTGGCTTTTTCCTCGTCGTCGATGATTTCCACGGCCTCCGGGAACAGGATGAGGTGCGAAATCCGCTCGGCTCCAATGTGCGCGGGCAGGACCACACGGTTTGCCCCGGCTTGGAAAAGTTTCCGCTCGGTGGAGGGATCCTCGCCCCGGGCGATGATGGTGAGCGTCGGGTTGAGATCGCGGGCGCTGAGGGTGATGAAGACATTGGTGGCATCGGAGGGCAGCACCGTCGCCAGCACGATGGCCCGCGCCACCCCCGCCGCGAGCAGGGTCGCTTCCTCGGTGGCCTCGCCCTCCAAAGTGAGAAATCCCGCCTCGCGCGCGTCTTCCAAACGCCTGCCATCCCGGTCGATGATGACGAAGGGCCGGCGCGATGCCTTCAAGTCCGCCGCAACCATCCGGCCGATCCTGCCATAGCCGCAGATGATCGCGTGTTTTTCCAATTTTTTCAGTTCTGTATTCATACGTCTGTTTCCAAGCGCGCGGTGAATCTGGCCTTCCAGGAGGAATTGCACCAGCGCGCCGCTCAGGAAAATGACGCTGAAGCAGCCGAGAACAATCAATCCCATCGTGAATCCGCGCAGGCCCTCCACGCCGACCGGCCGCACTTCGCCGTAGCCCACGGTGAAAATCGAGATCACCACCATGTAGATTGCATCGGAAAAATCCCAGCCCGCGATCATATAGCCCGCAACGCCGAACAGGGTGACCGCCGCCATGAAGCAGAGGCCGGTGAACAGGTTGCGGGTGGGTGAACTCATTGATACGCGGCGTGCACTGCATCCCCCATACCACTCACCCGCAACATTCAGGAAATATTCGCCGGTACGGAGGGGGCAAAGAAATTAATGGCCCTGGTCTTTCTTCGGGGGTTCCCATTCGCGGCGGGTGCGGGAGCGGGTGGAGAAGATGACCGGAATGCCGGGGGCGGGATGGGAGAGGCGGAATTGATTGGTGAGGTAGGCTTCGTAGGAGTCTTTCATCAGGTGCTTGTCGTTGACGAAAAGGACGAGGGTCGGGACCGGGATGACGGAGTATTTCTCGTTGAGGGCGGTGGTGGCGTAGTAGAGTTTGAGACGGCGGGTGGATTTGCTGCTGTCGGTGGGCGGGGGATTTTTCTGGAAGGCCGTTTGCAGGATGCGGTTGAGCTTGCCGGTGCCGGGGATGTCCTGGGCGCCTTTTTTGATGGCGAGGGCTTTTTTCAAAACATGCTCGGTGGAATCGCCGGTTTTTGCCGAGCAGGCGACGAAGGGGGCATAGGAAAGGAAGAAGAGCTCGCGCCTGACATGCTCATCAGCCTCGGCAACGCGGTCCTTGTATTCGGCACCGGGGTGGAACAGGTCGAATTTATTGAGGACGATGAGGCAGGGTTTTTTCTCTTCGAGGATGAGCTGGGCGATCTTGCGGTCCTGGGCCGAGACGCCGGCGGCGAGATCGATGACGAGGACGCATAGATCGGCGCGGCGGATGGCTTTTTCCGAGCGGATGGCGGAGAAGACTTCGACGGAGTTGTCGCGCTTGCCGCGGGGGCGGAGGCCGGCGGTATCGATGAGGGTGAATTTTTCGCCAGCGAAGGAGTAAGGAAGATCGACGGCGTCGCGGGTGGTGCCGGGAATGGCCGAGACGATGGTGCGGGCGTCCTTGAGGATCGCGTTGACCAGGGATGATTTCCCGGCGTTGGGCTTGCCGATGATGGCGAGCTTGATGCCTGCGGCTTCGGCGACTTCCATGACTTCCTCGATCTCGCTGGCGAGAGGTTCGAGGGTTTCGTCCATTTTATCAATCAGCTCGGAGAAATTCCTGCCATGCTCGGCGGAGACGAAGACGCTTTCCGGCAGGCCGAGGCTGGTGAAATCGGCGAAGGTGCCTTCGTGTTTGTCGTGATCCACCTTGTTAATGACCAGCAGAACGGGTGGCTTGGCTTTGCGGAGCTTTTGGGCGAGCGCCTGATCGATGGAAGTGAGGCCTTCCTGGGCATCGACAAGGAAGAGGATCAAATCGGCGGTCTGCATGGCGATGTCCGCCTCGATCGCGACCTGCTCGCCAAAGCCATCATCAAGGGTCGCGCCGATTCCACCGGTGTCGATGAGGGTGCAGGGGTGGCCGGTGAGGGTGCAGGGCGCGGCGATCCGGTCGCGGGTGACGCCCGGCTGGTCATGGACGATGGCGATTTTCCGTCCGGCCAGACGGTTGAAGAGCGCGGATTTACCGACATTGGGGCGTCCGACGATGGCGACTGTGGGCATGATGATGAAACTGTTGATTGAATCCTGGACCTGGATTGAAAGGCCGGCGGCGGGATCCTTGCTGAAATTAGTGGCGATGCATTTTGGATGCGATAAAGAAAAACCCCGCCGACGGGCACTGGGCCGATGGCGGGGTCAACTCGAACGGGGATGGCGGAGCGGACGGGGCTCGAACCCGCGACCTCCAACGTGACAGGCTGGCGCTCTAACCAACTGAGCTACCGCTCCATCCCGTTCGGGTGGGCGGGAAGCTATGGAGAGGTCCGGTTTGGTGCAATATCTTTTTTAAGGCTATTTGGATTTTCTGGGCTGGAATACAAAAAGGCCAAAGCGCGGAGGACGGGGCCGGTGTCCGGATGTTGCAAAAAAGCGCAATGGGAGCATGGTGGAGGAGTGATTTTTAATGAGCTTGAGGTTTGGTTTGATCCGGTTCCCCGAGCCGGTCCGGAGGCGATGGCGATGGATGAGTGGCTGTTGGAGAATTGCGAAATGCCTTTGCTGAGGATTTATGATTGGGATGGGGATTGGGGGAGTTTGGGGTATTTCGCGAAATTGGCCGAGGCCCGGGCAAGTATGGAGGGTGTGAGCTGGGTGCGGCGCCCGACAGGTGGCGGGGTGGTGGACCATCGCGGGGACTGGACGTATTCCCTGGTGGTGCCGCGGGGCTGTGTTTTGGCGGAGATGCGGGGTAGGGAAAGTTACAGGCTGGTGCACGAGATTCTGATGGCGGTTTTGAAATCCGAAGGGGGAGTTCCGGAACTTTCGGATGGTGGGGATAAACCGGGCGGGCTTTGTTTTGAGAATCCCGTGCCCTTTGATTTGGTGGATGGAAACGGCAGGAAACTGGCGGGAGCGGCACAGCGCAGAGGGAAGAAGGGATTGCTGCATCAAGGGTCGGTGACTCCGGGGAGCGAGCGACGGCTGCGCGGAGAAGTGTTTGCGGAAATGCTCGCGGAGAGCTGGTCCGAGAATGAGATTCTGGTGGATGAAACGAGAGTGATGCAGCTGGTGGTGGAGAGATATGGCTCGCAGGTCTGGCTGGAGCGTTGTTGAGGAAGCTTGACCGGAATGGCTGGAAAATTTAGGACAAGCCATGCAGTTGATTTATGAGGGGAAGGCGAAACGTCTTTGGGAAACCGATGATGACTCGACCCTGCGGATGGAATTCAAAAATGACGCGACGGCTTTCAACGGGGAGAAAAAAGCCAGCTTTGAAAACAAGGGCCGGCTCAACAATGCGATCAGCACTTTGATCTACGAGTATCTGGAGAAGGTGGGTGTGCCGACCCATTTTGTCAGGCAGATCGATGAGACGAATGTTGAGGTAAAACGGGTTAGGATTCTGATGGTGGAGGTGATTGTCCGAAATGTCTCCGCCGGGAGTTTCTGCAAGCGGACCGGAATGAAGGAGGGGGTGGCTTTTTCCCTGCCGATCGTTGAGTATTCATACAAAAGCGATGCGCTGGGCGATCCGCTGATCAATGATGATTATATCCGCGAGATGGGTTTGGCATCGGTGGAGGACATGGCGTTTGTGCGGGAATCCGCGCTCAAGGTGAACGGGATTTTGAGCGGATTTTTTTCTGAAGCCGGGCTGAAGCTGGTGGATTTCAAGCTGGAATTCGGCAGGCTCGTGAGTGATCCCGCGCAGATTGTCCTGGCGGATGAGATCAGCCCGGATGGTTGCCGTTTGTGGGATTTGAAGACGGGAGAGAAGATGGATAAGGATCGTTTCCGCAGGGATTTGGGAAATGTGATGGAGGCCTATGAAGAGGTGCTGGCGAGGCTGAAAGCGCGGCTGGATGCCTGATATAAACCATACAACAAATGAAAAATTTACTGATTTTAGCGGCTTGCCTGATTGTGGGTTGTGCCGGGCCGCATGAGGCCTTGGTCGTTAAACAATATACTTTGCGGAATCAGGATGTGGCCGGGGGAGACGATCCATTGGTGCGCCATGAAAAGCTGCGGAGGTTATATGGTGCGGTGAGCCTGGAGGAGCGAAAAGGCAGGCTGGGGCAATATTACACGGTGATCTGGGCCAGCCCGAATGAAGGTGGATTGAAGCGGGAGATTTTATTTCAATTTCTGCAGGGCGGAAGCGGCAGCCGGATCAAGAACATGCGGCGCGAACTCCCAATGGAGCAAGCTGAGGGAAAAGAGGAGTTCGCGGTGATTGGCGATGACTATTTTAAGAATGGCCGCGTCCTCGCTTGGAAAATGAGCCTGATCGTTGGAGGTGATCCGGTGGCGACGAAGCAATCCTATTTGTGGGAGTGACGGCGCGGATAATCGGGCTTGAGAGAACTGAAGCCTCGGTGGAGTGTCGGGCGTGCGCATCGAAGTCTTGAATACAGGGACGGAACTCCTGCTGGGAAATACACTCAATACCCACGGAGGCTGGTTCGGACGGCAGCTTTTCAGCATGGGGCTGCGCGTTGCGAGGCAAACGACAGTGCCGGATGGGGATGCGATTCGGGAGGCCTTCGTTGAAATGGTTGACCGGGCGGATGTGCTGTTGGTTACGGGAGGCCTTGGTCCAACGAGCGATGACCTGACACGTGAGATTGTGGCGGAAACACTGGGAATCGAGCTGGTGCGTGACGACCAAACCTTGCGGGCGCTGGAAGAGTTTTTTGCGATTCTCAACAAGCCAATGGTCGAGGCGAATCTGAGGCAGGCCATGGTGCCGGCGGGAGCGGACGTTTTACCAAACCCGAACGGGACTGCGCCAGGATTGTATTTGCCGCCGGGAATCAACGGCCGCTCCGGTTGCGCCGTCTTTCTATTGCCCGGGCCGCCGCGCGAGCTTTATCCAATGTTTCATGAACATGTGGCACCGAGATTGCGGGCGCTATCGGGAGTCGGGGACATCGCATCGATCTGTGAGCTGAAATTTACCGGCATTGGTGAAAGCGATTTTCACCATGGGGTCGATGACAAGCTGGCTGCGATGGCTGGATTGGAATACGGATACTGCGCGAGGATCGGGGAGCTGGACCTGCGTCTGATCGGAAGTCGCGAGGTCATTGCATCCGCCCGCAATCTGG
>JACMMB010000339.1 GCA_014379305.1 Akkermansiaceae bacterium | reverse complement strand
GCCTTGTTGTTTAAGGGCGAGTTCCTGTGCGGAGATGCGATCGGTGACGACGGTCTCGGCAAGTGCGGACGCAGCCATGGCGATCAGAAGGATCGTTGGTTTCATTTGGGGGGGTGGGGGGGGATGGGGGGAGCGAAGGGAGAAATTATTCGAATGCGAGGAGGACGACGAGGTCCTGCATGTCGAAGTAGGTTGTGCAGGGGTTCGCGGTGGAGGATTCCCAGAGAACGATGAGATCGCGCTCACCGATGATGATTTTACCGGTCGAATCTATATAAGGACGGAGGAAGCTGGCGGCCGAAGCCTGGTTGTAGGCGGGGGCGTAGGAAGGAGCCGTGGAGCCTTTTTTCAGCACGGTGACGTATTTGGTGACGTTGCGGGTGTGATTAAACGGAAGCCAGGCAGTGCCGCCCCAGCCTCGTGCGCCGAAGTCAACGCGGTCATTCGCGGCGAGCTGTTTTTCGATAAGAATCGCGGACTGGTTCACCGTCGGACCGGTGCCATAGAAGAAACTTATCCAAGCGCCTCCGTTAAGAGCCCAGTAGGCGTCCAGAGGCAGGAGTGTGTTACCGGATTGGAAGGCGACGCCGAGAACGCGGACGCGCATTTTCAGCGGCTCTTTGGGAATAATCGTTCCGGTAGGCTCGATCTCGATGTTTATCGAAGGATACTCGATATTCCAGGTAAGATTGGACCGGGTGCCGACCCGGACCAGATCGCGATCCACAGCGAGAGTGCCGCGAGGGACATCCGGCGCTGAGTAGCTGACTCCCGAGGTAGCGGGAAGAACGAAGATGGCCAGCGCAAGGCGACAGGCCGTACTGTTAAGTACGATTGTTTTCATGTTTGGGGGGTGGGGGGTGAACAGTGGGACCGCCGTGGGTGACGGCGGGTGCTCGTAAGCACGCACTTGTTTAAACTGTTTATCTGCTAGAACTCAATGTTTCCTGATAATCCTACGCGATCACGTAGGGTGGTGACTAAATCCAATAATCAGAGATGGAATTTCAAATAGCTTATTTTGAGAGTCTTATAAATGATTGTCGCCTTATAGAAATTGAAGGTTAACACGATAGTCTGGAATTCAAGATCATTAATTTTAATTGATCATTTTGCAAATTTGGATTTGAAGACTGTATTTTTTTAGATAAATGCAGGGGATTGAGGGATTGCTATAAAGTGATCGGAAAAGTAGATTCGCGGTCGCACATGATTTGCAGATATTTTATCGCGGCAATTGGGTTGAGTGGGCTTGCGCCGGGACAGCAGCTTGAGAAAGAGTTGGTGACGCCGGTGAAATCAACTGTGCTGGCTGCGAGGGAAGCGGAGGTGGCGCCGAAATCAGCCAGCGATGGATCGATTTTGACGCGCAAGGATGCGCGCACGATCACTTTGAAAATTCCCGCACCACGGGGTCAGATTGTGGATCGCGAGGGTGAGTCGCTGGTGCAGAATGAAGTGGCTTATCAGGTGGCGCTCCAATTCGAGCAGTTTCAGGATGTGGATCGGGACTATGTGATTTCCTGGGCGCGCAAGCGCATGAACATGCTCGCTGGAGTGGTAAAAGCAGTGGTTGCGAAGACCGATGACGAGCTCTACGACCATTACCGCCATCGTCGGTGGCTGCCGCTGTATCTGAGCGGTCAGATGAGTGCTGAGGAGGCGAAAAAGATCGAATCCGGATTGAGTCCCGGGCTGGTTTTATACCCGGTTTACCGTCGATATTACCCGCACGACAGACTGGCGGCGCACATTCTCGGATACGCGGGAAGTGTGGGAAAACTGCCATCAGGACCGATCAATTATAATGAGCCTTTGTGGGAGGAAAGCGAGGGCAGGGCGGGTTTGGAAAAGATTTTTGACAGAGAGCTGGCAGGGGAACCGGGCATGAAGCGCCTCCTGTTTGACGAACAGGGAAACAAGCTTCTGGAAGAGCAGGTGAAGCGGCCCCGGCCAGGGGGAACGGTGGTGACGACATTGAATCTCAAATGGCAGAAGCTCGCGGAAAAGGTGCTAAGAAAAGGCTGCTCACGCGGGGCCTTTGTGGTCATCGATGTCGTGACCGGCGAGGTGCTGGTCATGGCCTCGCGGCCGAGTTTCGATCTGAACAGCTTCATCCCTGGGATCAGTGAAACCGATTTCAAAGCCTTGCAGGAGGATCCGGGAAATCCATTGTTTGGCCGCGCGTTTCAATCAGCCTATCCACCGGCATCCGCGTATAAGCCGGTGGTGGCGCTGGCAGCGTTGAACAGCGGGACGGTTACCGAGTTTTCGACGGTCTATTCGCCCACTTCGGTGCGGATCGGGAACCGCTCGTTCAAGAACTGGTCGAAGTCTTCCGAGGGATCAATCAATGTGAAACGAGCATTGGCGCGGTCGTGCAACACATGGTTTTACCAAGTCGGTGTCGATGTCGGGCCGTCTGTATTTTTAAATTTGTCGAGACGGCTGGGGATGGGCGAGAAGAGCGGACTGCCATTGATTGGCGAAACGCCCGGATTGGTTCCGACCAATGAATGGATGATCAAGAATGAGGGACGGCGGATTTTGGATGGAGATACCGCGAATTTGTCGATCGGTCAGGGGAGCCTGCTTGCTTCTCCGCTTCAGGTTGCGCAGATGATGGCCGGGATTGGAAATGGCGGGGCCTTGCCCAAGCTGTCGCTTATAAGCCAGGTGCAGGATACGCGGGGAAGGGTGGTGAAGGCTGCGGTGCCCGAGAGGAAAAACTGGCTGGGTGTGGATGAAAAATCAGTCGAGATTGTGCGGGAAGGGATGTGGGATGTGGTGGATAAAGGCTATGGCACCGGGCAGAGCGGAGGGCTTAGTTACACGAGTCTGGCTGGAAAGACGGGGACGGCCCAATGGGGGCCGCCGCGACTCAACCAGCGGCTTGCATGGTTCGCGGGATTTCTGCCGCATGATCATCCGCGCTACGCATTCGCCGTGCTTTACGAAGGCAAGCCGGGCCAGACTGTATCCGGCGGACGGATGGCGGCACCGATGGTGAGGAATTTTTTCGAGCCGCTGAAAAACGAGATCAAGGAGATCATCGCGCCGCCCAAGAAGGCCTTGGTCGTTGTTGAGGAAGAAGAACTGGTTGCAGTAGATGAGGAAGGTGGGTCTGGGAGCGATGGCAAGCCAACCGGAACCGGTTTGAAAGACGGCAAAGGCGGCATTGGGCAAAGTGGTGGCGGGTGCGATTCGGGTCATCAAGGCCAAGACGGAACGGT
>JACMMB010000007.1 GCA_014379305.1 Akkermansiaceae bacterium | reverse complement strand
TTATTAATTTTCTTATCTAGGTATTTGATTTTAATTTGTTTTTTTGTGTATTATTTTCTTTTTATTATGATTATGTCTTCAATTCATTTATCGTGTATTATTTTTTAATGATCTTTTGCTGAGCTCTTTCCCCATTGCAGTTTACAAATAGATCGCCCTCCACCCGACGGCGGCCCAGGCGCTTCTGCAAATCCGCGAAACCAAGCTTCCTACCCTCCGCGTAGGCGATCAGCTCGCCATCCAGCACAAAATCCCCGTTCAGTTTCCTGGCCGCTTCCATCAGCTCGGGAAACTCCTCGTCCAGCGGCCGGAGATCCCGGGAAAACAGCGCCACTTCATCGCCCGATTTATGCAACTGGGCCCGGATGCCATCGTATTTCGGCTCCAGCCAAAACGGTGGCTCGAAGGGTAATTTCGAAAACTTGGGCTGATCGTCGTCCTCATCCCGCTCAAGCGGCGATGCCAGCATGCAGCGGATCGGCACCAGCGGAGTGAGCGATGCCTCCGTGAGTTCTCCCCGCTTCGCCAGACATGCGGTAATTCCCAGATCACCGGTTAGCATATTCGCCTGCCGCACATCCGCCGGAGAGGCCTCGAATGCGGCCCCAATCGCTTCTTCAACCAAGCCCTCTTTCAGTCCGATCCTGAGATCACCCGTCAGCAATTTGACCACTGTCTCGCTTTCCGTCGGATGCATTTCGGAAAGTTGATGGGCAAGGGCTTCCACTTTCTCCAGGGATTTTCCTGAATTGGATAGATCCTGCAAAAAACCATCCAGCGCGCTTAACGTCATCGGCTTGGGATTTAGGGAAATCTCTTGGAGCAAAATCTTCGCCGTTCTGGCAATATCGTTCTGGCCCAAGGAGATCTCGCGGTAGCGCTCCGGCTTCACGCCGGGAACCGAAACCAGCGAACGTTTGATCGCCGCACTGCCGATATTGAGTGTCCTCCGGCCCGCGCGTCTGGGCAAGGCCTCGCCGGTGAACCACCGGGTGGCGAGTTTAAGCTCGGCATCAGTCTCCAGTCCGCGCAAATAATTCACCAGATAATCGACCTTCGCGAGCCTGCTGCTGGTCTCGCCAATCAAACGACACACATCGGAAAAATCCGCCAGCTGGCAGATCGGGCGAATCTGTCTTGGTCCAGCGACCCCGCTGAATTTTCCCGCTGATTTTCCCAACGAAAGTTCGAGCTGATCCCCACCCATCGCGCACCATGCCTCGATGCCCTTGCCCCGCAATTCCGCCGCGAATTCCTTCGCATAACCGTGGACGGTGAGCACGCGTTTCGGCCGCACCCGGGTGACACAATCGTGCAGGCCAACGTGATCCGCATGGTCAGACATCGGGATCACCTCATCGACCCGGTAGCGGTAGAACGAACCCGGTTGAAGCGCCCAACCGGTCAGCATGGCGGTGCGCTTATGCTTGAGGCCGCGCAGCAATTTCGCGCTGACTGCATTCGGCGGAGCGACAATCACATGGCCCTCACCCGCGAACCCCTCAAAGACTACCGGCTCCGGCAACTCGACTCCGGCGGCCCGGCAGGCGGCGGTCATTTCCGCAACTTTCGGATGTGAAAGCACCGGCACATCATGCTCGGCGAGCAGGGCGATCGCTTCCTGCGCTTTCCCCAGGGAATAGCCGAAAAGCACCGGCACCTCGCCATCGGCGAAGGCGTCGTTCACGAAGCGCAGGACCGCGGCGTCCACTTCCATCGGACTCGGGAAAACCAGATTTGGCAGCCCGAAGGTCGTTTCCATGATCAGGGTGTCCGCCTGAATGAAACTGACCGCCTGGGTAGTGCGCCCCCGCCTTACCTTGAAATCACCGGTATATAATAGTGTCGCGCCATCCTTGATCCGCGTGACATGCAGCATCGCGGAGCCGACGATATGCCCGGCTGGGAGCATCCTCATGCGGAACCCGTCCCGCTCGGTGATTTCTCCGAAATCAACCGCTTCCAGCCTCGCCTCGGGCATGTGGAAGCGCTTCCGCAGCAGTTTTCCCGTCATCGTCGAGCAAAGCGCGTTGCCGTGACGCGAAAAGTGATCCGCATGGGCATGCGAGACAAAGGCCGAGTCTTTCGCTTCCCACGGGTCAAGCCAGAAATCCATTTCCGGCAAATACAATCCTCGGTGAAAACGGACTTCGATCACCCGGCCACCCTAACAGCATGGAGACGGGTCGCAAATACTTCCGATTTCCAACTGCGGATTGCCAAAGGCGGGCGGAAATCCTATCATTTGCCATGTCCAAGCTGGAGCAATGGTTCGATTCCGTGGAAACCGACAAGCCTTTCGACAGCTGTCTGATGTGCGAGAGTTCGCTGCCTTTCACCGCCGATTCGTGGGTGGTGAACAAGCATTACCATCGCGGTGAATGCGTCATGGAATATGCGGTTTGCGAGGCCTGCCGTGATGAGGTTTCCGGGAAATTCTGCGAGTCTTCAAAGCTGGCCATCCGTGATTTCCTGGAGAACGAAATCGATTGGGAAGCGCGCATGCTTGAATGGATGGCCTTGGCGAAACCCGAGCAACGCCTCGATCACTGCGTGGCTTGCAGGGCCGCCCGCGTGGAAAGTGACGGCTTCACTCTTTCCGCGCAATTCCGCTACGATGGATCGCTGATCAATGGCGCTTTGCCGCTGCTGATGTGTGACGCCTGCGCCGCAAAAATCACCGCCAATCTCTCACCTGAAAGCCGCCGGGTCTGGCAGGATTTCATCTCCGAGAACTTCGAAGGCCCGGGCGCGGAGGATATCGACCTCGGCATTTTCTAAGAACTATTTCCGGTCTTTCGCCTTTTGGAAACGCGACCGTCTTGCGGAAGCCACGGGCGTAACGGCTTCGGTCGGTGCTTCTTCTTGCTCCGGCTGCACGGCAATTTTCACGGCCGGTTTTTTTGGTCCGACGACCGGTTTTTTCCTCGCCACTTTCACAGCGGGCTGGCGTCGCACAAACTGAGGCAATTTCCACCCGGTTCGGGTGATCAGCGCATCCAATAACACCAGAACCACTAGCAAAATTCCGGCTGGCAAACCCAGCGGGTTCGCCGCGACATAGGGTGGCCGCAGCCAGGCTTTTTCCAAATTGAGCAATTCGCGTCCGTTCGTCTGATGCGATACCTGCCTCAACTCAGCCAGCCGCTCCGGCTCAAAAGCCCACTCGACGGCCGAGCCCACACTGACCGGGCCGAAGCCAAGCGCGTTATCTCCCACGCGAATCGCGCCTTTTACCACGCTGCCCTCTTCCAAGTCGCGACTCAGCGAAAAATGGCCGGGCGCAATCCGCCGCCAGGGCAACTCATAAACCGGCCCTCCCGCATCATCCTGCAGCTTCACCGTCGGCGGGTCTTTGCTCAGCCGCTCCCCCCATTCCTCCGCATCGTAGAGCAGATTCAAACTCAGCCGCGTGCCTTCCACCTTGTGCCGCAATGCGATCCCCGGCGGAGTGTCCTGGCCCATCAGAAACCGCCCCATGGTCTGCATGAAATCGCCATAGCCATCCCATTTCCTCACGCTGTCCGAAAACTCCCCGCCAAGCGGAAATGAAACTGCCGCCGTTCTTCCAAGCCCCCGCCGCGCATGCGCGACAAGCGGCGCGACATACTCATCGGTCGTCACCAGTGAAACCGTCGCATCCTTCCGCGCATAGGATAAGTTATAGCCGTCCACCTGCTTCATCCACTCCAGCGCCTTCGGTGAAATCTCCCCCCACCTGCCGGAAGCCAGGGTTCCAACCGGATCTTTAAGGAACGCCGAGCGCGCGATAGTCACCGTCTCCTGCGCGAATATTTGCGGAATGTCCATCGGCTGATCCGAGAAAAACACCCGTCCATTGCCCAGTTTCGCGATATCCACCAGCAGCGCTGAATCCACATCCTTATCCGTTCCGAGACCGATCACCGAAATCGTCGCCCCCTCCTTGGTCATTTCCGCGATCAACTTCTTATAATCGCCCGGTTCCTCGCTATCCTGGGCATCGGAAAACAAAATCACATGCCGCGTGCCCGCCTGCGATTTCCGCAACTCCTCCCAAGCCGCTTTCAAAGCAGTGAAAACATAAATTCCCCCGCCACTCGAACTGATCCGCGAGATCCGTCCATTCATCTCCTTTTGCTTTCCGCCAACCGAGGTCAGCGGCACCACCTTCGTCGGCTCGCTATCCACCGCAAAGACCGTGACCTGATCCATCTGCCCCAGTAAATTCACCGCCGAAATCGCTCCCGAGTTCGCCAGATCCATCTTCGTTTTCCCTCCCGCCACACCCACCGCCATCGACCCCGAGCGGTCCATCACAATCGCCAGCGCGACCGCCAACTTCCGATGCTCGGATTTCAGTTCCATCGAAACCGGCAGCAAATCATCAATCGCCGACTGGAAATAGCCTCCCGACCCGAACGATCGCTCTCCTCCCGCCATCAGGAATCCCCCGCCCTGCTCCCTGACAAAGAAATCAAGCGACTTCATGAAATCATTCGGAATCTCATGCGCCGGAACGTTGTTGAAAATCACCGCCTTTGTCCCGCCCAGCAGACCCGGCTTGAGCTCGGAGAAATTGCTCACCACCTGCACTTGGAAATCCATCTCCGCCATCGCCCTGGCCACCGGATCGTCTGCGTATTTCGTCACCAGCAGCAAACGCGGCCCGCCGACAATCTCAATCCAGCGCGCCATGCGGTTGTTTCCGAGATGCGCATCCTTCTCCGGTCTGATCTCCGCATCATATTCATATGATCCCACTTTCCCGATCCGATCCGTGAACTCGGCCGTCCCCACCCCATCCTTCATCGTCACCTTCGTCTCTACCAAAATCTGCCCGTTGCGACGCAGAATCAGCGGCACCTCTCCATTCTGATTTCCCCTGAGTAAAATAGATATCAAGTAAGGCTCCCCCACCTGCACCCGCTCCGGAAACGAAACCCGCGCCACCCGGACATCCTGTGTTGTCTCGTCCCTGATCAAACGGAAATCCAGCGGCACGCCCCGTTTCCCCATCTGGGCCGCTGCCTCCACCAAGGGCTCGGTCGCAAAACCGTCCGTGAAAAGGAGCACCCGCGTCGGCCTCGTCTCGTCCACTTGCGCCATCAGATTTGAGATCGCCAGGCCCGTCTTCGTGAGTTTCCGCGACCCGCTAAACGTGGACCCGTCCGCCCCCGCATCCGCCACTTCCGCGGCGAAGTTCACAAACCGGAGCGTATCCTTTCTTCCCGGCTTGGACTTCTCCAGCAGCCGCGTCCATTCCGGCAGGCCCTTATCAATCAAATCCTCGGTCGAATCGGAGCGATCAAGCAACACAACCAAATCCAAGGCATTTTGCTGCTTTCTAATCCTCGGCCCGGCTATCGCGAACACGATCAACAGCACGATCAGCACCCGCAAAATCCGGAACAGCCCGAGCCGCGGCCAAAACCAACCGATCAACCCCACCAGAGGCACCAGCAAAAAACTTTCCGGATAATCGAAACTCACACCGCCACACTCCACACCCTTTCCCACGGCAAGCCAACCAAATCCATCTTTCGAAACCTCATTCCGCCCATTCCCGCCATTCTTTCAGCGAACCATGTTCCTGCCTGAAAAAGCATTGCAAATATCTTGCGCGGTTTGGCTTTTCCACTAGGTTTTTCGGACAATGGTATCACGGCAATTATCAACGCGGCACAAGCAGTTGTTCAAAGCCACGAATTTGCTCATTGACTCATCGGACAATGTTGACACCGATTATTTAGTGTCACGAAAGTATTGCTCTCCGGGAATTTATCGTTCGTTTTTACTAACCCTTACGCTTGCTTTTGCGGGAGTTCTTTCCGCGCAGGTGGATTCGAACCTTGCAGCCGCGCAGGGAGATGCCGCTTACAAAGCCAAGGAATACGAAACCGCGATCAAACACTATACAGCTGTTGTTAAAGCAGAGCCGGAAGGAGCTATTCAAAACGTTCTCTACTCCCTCGGATTTTCATACTTTTTTGAATCCCAGTACGAAGAAGCGGTGGACATTTTTCAAAAGTATCTGAAGAAATATCCGAATTCCGATTATACAACCGAAGTTCATTTCACCCTTGGCCGCAGCCTTCTCCAGCTCGAAGGAAAGGAAGACGAGGCGATCTCCCATTTTGCCAAGGCTGCGGAAAAACCTGAATATCTTGAAGAGGCGAGGTTCATGACGGCGGACGCCTATATCAAAAAAGGCGACACCGCCAAGGCGGCTGAAACACTCCAGGGCGCGATTAAAGCAAACTCCGCCGGCCCGGGAGTTTTACGTGCGAGCCTGCAACTGATCGATCTCTACGTCTCTGCGGAAGAACTCGATAAGGCCATCGACATGCTTGAAATTCTGGAGAAATCGACTGGCTATCCGGACGTCATCGTCACCGTAAATCATCGCTTCGTGCAGATCGGCGACATGCGCCTCGAAGCAAAGGATTATTCTTCTGCTCTCGCCGCCTATTCTTCGGTTCGTCCAAGGGCACAAGTGCTGGCAATCCAAACCAAGCGACTTGCCGCGATGCGCAGACTGAAGGCTGATTATGACAAGCGTATAGCCGCCGACTTGAAGAACAAAAGAAAGCTACCGCGCGGGATGGAAGACAATGCGGCATTGCTTGCCGCCATGATCGAGAACACGGACAATACACTGAAAGAAGTAACGGCCCTGGAAGACTACGATGCGACCATTCAGTATCGCGTGGGTCGCTGCTATTTCAACATGGAGCGCTATTGGCCGGCATCGGTTGCCTTCGAGGCTGTCGCCAGCGGAAATCCGCAATCCCTGGATGCGTCCACGGCCCTTTTCGGGGCCATCATGAGCCAGTACCGCCTTCAAAGATCCGCTGCGACACGCGATCTCTGCAACGCCTACCTGAAGATCTATTCAAAGGAAAAACACGTCGATCAAGTAGCCGAGCTCAATGCGATCCTGCTGCTTCAGGATGGTCTTACGGATAAGGTGGAGGGATTTCTCGACCCCTACCTGAATGACACCCCCGATACTCCAATTCGCGAAAACCTCCTAACCTTGCTCGCAAATGCCCGTTTCCAAGGCGGCAAGTACGAAGCTGCCGCCAAAGATTACGACACCCTCCGTAAGGATTTCGCGACTTCTCCGAATCTTGAGGAATTCATCTATCGCCGGGCGCTCTGCGATTTCCTCCGCAATGATTACGAAGCCACTATCAAAGCTTTCGATGCTTATGATCGCGATTACCCGAAGGGCGATTTTCAGGCGGATATCCAATACCGTCGTGGAATTATCCAACTCGCAAAAAAGGAATATGATGCGCTTATCGCATCCATGACCGCCCTGCTGAAGAATCCCAATGCCGAGGGTTATGGTGGGCAGGTTCACACCTTGCTCGGGGATGCCTGGTCGGCCAAAGGCGACAATACCAACGCAGCCACCGAATATGCCAGCGCGCTGAAATCCGCGAACGGAGATGAAAATGTGATCCAATACTCCCTTGAGCAGGCGACCACAATGCTGCGCGGCGCAAGGCGCTGGGAAGAGCTTGAGAGCCTCTGGCAGGATTTCCTGAAGAATAACCCCAAACACGCGATGGAACTGCGTGGTGTATCCGAACTTTCGAAACTCCTCGTTCGTGCGAACAAAAAGGATGAGGCTCGCGAAATGCTCGCAACCTACGCGCTCCGCGAAATCCATAATCCGCGCTCCGAATATGTGGAAACCTTGCTCAGCCAACTCGCCGGTCTTTATGTGCCGCCCCGCACGGTGAAGAAGGACGTTGCCCCACCGGACACCGACGAATTGCTTGCCGATCTCAGCAAGCAGCTGGATGTCACCGAAAACGAACGCACTCTTACTTATCTCGCCCGCGTCAATTTCGCAAAAGCCGAACTGGCCCGTATGATGCGTGACCTGCCGCGCAACGGGCGTTTCCTCAACGCAATCGCCATTTCGTCGAAACCCGAGGATTTGAGTCCGATCATGCTGTCCATTATCGGCCAGTATTTGCTCGATAACAAACAGCAGGACAAGGCCGTCCCGCTTTTCACCCGTCTCAGGGATGGTTTCCCAGACTCTCCATATTCGGATGCGGCCCCGGTAGGCTTGGGACGCATCGCTCTCGTGGAAAAAGACTACGAAACCGCTTTGAAGGAGTTCGATTATGCCATCACCCGCAGCAAGGGCGGATCAATGCTGAAAGAGGCGACATTTGGCAAAGCATTGGCTTTATATTGGATGAAAAAATTCGATGACTCACGGAAGCTTTTCGAGGAGGTCGTAGCCAGCAAGGAATGGCGGGGTGCCGAGAAAGCCGGATCGCTTTATTATTTAGGCGAGATCGCTGCTGAGAAAGGCGATGAGGGTGCGGCACTTGCCTATTTTCAAAGGGTTTATCTCTCGCACGGAGCCTTTATGGAGTATTCCGCAAAATCCTATATTCGGAGCGCTGATATGCTTGAAAAATCCGGCCAGCACGACGCCGCTCTGGATACCTACCGACTGCTTCTGCGTAATCCCAAATACGCTGAAACACCCGAAGCAACGATTGCACGCCAGAAAGTAGAAGAATGAAATTTCACCTGCGCTTATTCCCTTTCCCCACCGCTTCCCTATTCCAGGCTTTCGCGACTTGCTGCCTCTTGCTCGGCACAAATCTATTCGCCCAAACTCCGGAGGAATATGAGCTGCAAAATGGAAAACGCGTTCCTGCTGATTCCGTAAAACCCACCGCCAATGGTTTCACTGCCAAATACTTCGTAGGCACGGCGGAGGAGACCATAAATTTCACCGCGAAGGATGTCATTCGTACCACGGTGCGGGAACCCAAGGAACTGAATGCGGCCCGGTCGCTAATCGTATCGGAAAAGCCCGAGGAGGCGATAGAATTACTCTCCAAGCTTGAGCCCGCACTCCTCCCGTTTCAAGCGATCCCGAATTCCTGGTGGCAGCATTCGGCCATCCTGCGCATGGATGCCTTGTCGGTTTTAGGAAAAAACAAGGAAGCTGCCGAAGTGGTCAGTGCGGGCATCATTGACAAGCTTTCACCAGAGGACGCCATTCAAATGGAGGACTTCCAAAAAGTCGTCGCTCCGCCCGGCACCGATGTCGCGGGAAAGCTATCCGCACTCAAGGAAATCACCGGCCGCTCTATCGATTCATGGATCGGAGCCAGGGTGTGGCTTGAAATTGGCAATACCCATGCTTACCAGGGGAAAATGGAGGATGCGGTTAAATCCTGGCTGCGCGTTCCGGTTTTCTTTCCCGCAGAGCGGGATCTGGCCGCGCGTGGGACGATTCTCGCTGCCCGTGGACTTGGACAGATTGATCGCCAGAAAGACGGCTTTGAACTCATAAACGATTACCTCTCCGATCACCCCACCACTCCATATAAGGAAACTTTTGATATCGAAGCTGCCAAGCTTGACCCCCAAAAGAAAAAACCGGAATCTGCCGGTACACCGCCGGTTTCCCCCGGACAAACCGAATAATCTTCCAACTGAATATACCATCTCCAATCTGTAGAATGAAAAACCATCCAATGTACCGCAACCTGAGCACTCCATTACGCCTTGCCATAATCGCACTAACGATGTGGTTCGCTTTTCCGATCACTTTGGTTGCCCAGGAGCCCGCCCCGGCGGGTCAGACCGCACCTGCGAAAAAAGCACCTCACAAGAAGACCACTTGGGATACGATCAAACAGGGTGGCATTGTGATGATCCCGATCGGAATCATGTCGGTTTTCACCATCTATCTCGTGATTGACATCTATCTCCGCACCTCCAACAAACGCTTGGTTCCCGATGAAGAACTCGATAAGGCCCGTCAGCTCTTCATGGCAGGCGATTATGTAAACTGCTATCAGGTGATGAAAGCGGTCCCTTGCGCCTTCAACAACTGCATCAAATATGGCCTGTCTTTCGTCGGCAAGGGCAAGGAGCAAACCGAAGAGGCATTGCTCGTCGAGGTAGGCCGCGAAAACAATCGCCTGCAGAACCGCATTAACTATCTCTCCGTGATCGGTGTTTGTGCTCCCATGGTCGGACTGGTTGGAACGGTTGTCGGGATGATGGGTGCGTTCTCCTCTCTTGGGGAGTCCGGTGCCGGTGACACCACCAAACTCTCTGAACACATTGGCGAGGTTCTTGTCGCCACCGCCTCAGGGCTTTTCATCGCCATCCCCGCCTTCATGTTCTTCTATATCCTGCGCAATCGCCTCACCGCCCAGATGCATTGGCTTGAGGACGAGGTGACGAATATGTTCCGCAACATGCCATACGATCATTTCTATGGCCTCGAAATCGGTGAGGAGGTTACCTACGCCGCTCTCCCCAACTGGGTCGAGGCGGATCCTAATGTCTCCCTGGCCCATTAATCCTTCTCCTTTCCTAAAAACCCATGGCTAGTGCAGGCGGCAACGGAAGTGACCCGGAATTCCAGGTTGCTCCAATGATCGACGTGCTCCTCGTGTTGCTCATTTTCTTTATGAGTATCATGACGGATCAGGTGGCGAAAATTGATAAATCGATCCTGCTGCCCCTTGCCCCCGAAGCGAAAAAGCGTGTTCACGATGTGAAAAACGAAGTCATCGTCAACGTGGACTGGGACGCTGCATCGAACCTACCACAAGTCAGGTTCGGTGCCAAAGTGTGCGATCCGGTGGAGCAATTAGCCGAGCTGGTTCGCCCGCTCAAAGAGTCCAATCCCAAACTAAAGCTCATCATTCGTGCGGATCAGGATACTCCGGCCATCGAAATTCAGAAGGTGATCGAACATCTTGCAGGTGCTGGCATTGATGATATCTCCCTCTCCGGAACGAATCGCTAGATCGAAAACCCGTCATGTCAAAACGCAAAAAAGGTCGTAAGGAGGTGGAGTCGGTTCACCTGGGTTTCCAAATCGCGCCGATGATCGACGTCGTATTCGTGATCATGTTGTTCTTCATGGTCATTGCCGGTTCCGTGCAGGTGGAGCACGAGCTCAATCTTAAGCTTCCCGGAACCATTGCCCCCGACATGCCGGTGGAAGCCATAGAAGAAACTCAGATCCGCGTGCTGGATAACGGGGAAATCCTGCTCAACGAGGATCCCATCGGAGACGCGGCCGATACCAATCTCACCAATCTTACCACCACAATGATGCTTTTATCCCAATCATCCAAGGTTGCAGGTAGCAAAATCGTGGTTACTATTATGGCAGACGAGTTTGCCACATATCAACGCATCATCAATGTGCTGAATTCCCTTTCCAT
The DNA here is from genome assembly GCA_014379305.1 of Akkermansiaceae bacterium. Classification (GTDB taxonomy): domain Bacteria; phylum Verrucomicrobiota; class Verrucomicrobiia; order Verrucomicrobiales; family Akkermansiaceae; genus Luteolibacter. The sequence goes on along the minus strand of JACMMB010000007.1, from coordinate 9,460 downwards.
CGCCAAGATTCAGAACGTGACTTTCGAAGTCCCGCCTCAATAACCCAAACCACTTCGTTTCATGGACAACATCGGCCTCGATCCTACCTTCTCTCCAAGCCCTCGGCGAACGGGGCTGCGTTCATGGATCACGCGCATGGGACTTGGCGCTTTCGCGATATCCCTGATTGTTCATATCATTTTCGCGCTGATTGCCATTTTCTTCCTATACAAATGGATTTATCCACCACCGGAGAAGCTTGATGAGTTTATCCCCGGCGGCGGCGGCGGCACGGGTGGTGAAACACTCCACAAGGTCCAGCAACAAAAACGCATGATGAATAACACCGCAGTTTCCAAGCGGATTTCATCTACCTCGACCACTGCTCTGTTTTCCTTGCCGGATTCATCGGATGAAATGATGGACCCTGGCCTGCCCATGGAGGCGGGTGGCCTCGGATCGGGCGGTGGTTCAGGCGGCGGGAAGGGAAAAGGCACCGGCACCGGCACCGGCGGTGGAAGCGGACCCGGTTTTGGTCCTGGTAATTCATTCGGGTCATTGATCCCAACCATCATGCGCGGTCGCTGCTCGGATTCGGAGCGACTGTCCATGCTTCGCCAAGCCGGCGGCACTCCCGAAGTGGAGGCTGCGGTTAAAAAATCCCTTCAATGGCTCAAAGGTCGTCAGAATCCCGATGGCTCGTGGGGCAAGGCACATGCGCCGGCCATGACCGGACTGGTCCTGCTATGCTACCTCGGGCATTGCGAAAATACCCAATCTCTCGAATACGGGGAAAATGTCAGCAAGGGCATCAGCTACCTCATCAATGTTTCACTCAAAAACAACGGCCGCATGGCTGCGGACCTCACCGGAAATGGTTATGTTTACGAGCATGCGATCGCAACCTACGCGCTGTCCGAGGCGCTCACGTTTTCCAGGAATCTTCAGTTTCCCATTCCTGAATTGGAACCGGCGGTGGTAAAAGCCGCCAACATCATCATCGCAGGACAAGCCAGTGGCGGCGGATGGGATTATTTATATAAAGTGAGTACTCGGAATGACTTGTCAGTCGCAGGGTGGCAAATGCAGGCGCTCAAAGCGGCAAAGGCTTCAGGCGTGAAGCTCGACGGCTTGGACAGAACTATTAGCAAAGCAACCGGATGGCTTTCCCGCGTAGCTTATGTCGGCGATGGCAGATTCGCCTATTCCGATACAACTCCACATCCTGCGATGACTGCGGTGGGTGCCCTTTGCCTTCAACAATGGGGCAAAGGCAGCTCCAAACCAGTCAATGGCGCAGTCCGTCTGATCATGGACGGCCTGAAACTTCGTGAAAAGGCAAACCCGAAAATCGATCCCTTCGCCCCTCTCTATAGCATGCAATACAATAGCCCGAATGCCGACCTGTATGCATGGTATTACGCGGTTCAGGTCATGCGCAATGCCGACGGCAAGGAATGGGATGCGACAAACAAGGCCATCCTCGCAGATATACTTCCTGCCCAAAACAGTGATGGATCTTTCAAGCCTGAGGCTGGCGGTGGTCCTCTAACTCACAACGGTGGCACTAGCGGCGCGGGTGGCTCCCGGGATATATATCTTCAAACGCTCAATACCCTGATCTTGGAGGTATATTATCGCTTTCTGCCCACGTCAGCTGGCGGATCAAGGCTTTCGGGCCTGGATGATCTTCGTTGATCTTATTCTTCCGAAGCATATTTCAGTGCGCTTCATGATGCTCTTTTGCAGAGTCGTCATGATCGCCGTGTTTTTCATGCAATTGTCTGGTTCCTTCCTGACCTTCGAATTCATGTCTTTCACAAGCACCCAGACAAAAAACTATTGGAACAAATAAAAGAGCGAAGCGTTTCATCACCGCTCCTCATAAACACTCCTGCCCGAAACGCAACCCTAAGAAAATCACTTCAAAAAACCTCTGCCTTACGATTCTTTCTAGTCGCGTTTTCCCTACTCGGGCTTCATGTTCATCAAACGGCATCTATGGACAGCCTGCTAGATCATGTCTGAGTTATCATCAAATCCATCCATCGATTCAGACCGTCTCGATCTCGCGCTCAGGGCCTCCAACGAAGGCATTTGGGACTGGCGCACGGATGAAAAAAATATCTTCTACTCGCGGCGAATTCTCGAGTTTCTCGAATGTACGGCTTCCACCGCCCCGAATATATTCCTGCCGCCACACCTTCCGGTACACCACCTTGACCGCCCCGGCTTTGTCCGCGCCATTCGCCAGGCTTTGGACCTGAATGGCCCGGAAACACTTGCTGCCGATGCGCGGGTCCACACCGGCGGCGATATCTGGCGCTGGCTGCGCATCCGTGGGACCGTCGTCCGTAACCGGGCAGGCAACGCCATTCGGATTGCCGGTTCCATGATCGACATCAGTCTTCGCAAAGCCGCCGAAGCGCAGATCGAGGAAGAGCGGCATTTGCTGCGCAATCTGATCGATCACGTGCCGCTGCAGATTTATTTCAAGGATTTGGAGTCCAGGGTGGTGATGGCGAATCGCGGTATGGCCGACTGGCACGGCCTTGCGACAAGCGCTGAGCTGAACGGGAAACATGATCGCGATTTATTTTCCAACGCTCACTGGGAAAAGGCCGCGGCGGACGAGCAAAGAATCATCGCATCGGGAATCCCGATGACCGGCCAACTTGAATGCGAAACCTGGCGTGAAGGCCGGGAAACCTTCGTCGTTACTTCCAAGTTTCCATGGCGTGATAAAAGCGGCCAGGTAAAGGGAACTTTCGGCGTCTCCAGCGATGTCACCTCCCTTGTCCTCGCCCAGCGTCAGGCCACGGAGCTGGCGACCGAGCTTCAGCAAAAAAACACCTCCTATGAAGAGGAGGTGAAACTCGCGCGGGAAATCCAGCAGGCGCTTTCCACGACGCGCTTTCCTTCTGCCATTTCCGAAAATGGCAACCAGTTGGTATTTGGTTCCAGGTATCTCCCGATTTCCGGCCTCGCGGGCGATTTTTTTGAAGTCATCCCTCTTTCAAATAAAAAATACGGCATCTTCATTTGCGATGTCATGGGCCACGGAGTGCGGGCCGCTTTGATTGTTTCCATGCTGCGGGGACTTCTTGCCACTCAAAATATCAATAATCCCGACCCGGTGGACTTCCTCCATACCTTGAACCAAGGCCTTACATCGATTCTAAAACGCGCGAATGTCACCATGTTCGCAACTGCCTTTTACGGCATAATCGACTTGGAAAATCTTATCCTTAAATACTCATGCGCAGGCCACCCCGGCCCTGTCATCGCGGGGGCGGAAAATACCACTCAATTGTGCACCGAGCGCTGTGAAAAAGGACCGGCCCTGGGCCTATTCGAAACCGCGACGTTTTCCGCCCATGACATCGATATTTCAAATATTCAACGGCTGCTTCTCTTCACCGACGGCGTTCTTGAGGCTGAGAACAAGGAAGGCGAACCTTTCCATGAAAATCGACTTCTGCAAATAGCAAGCAAGCACTCCGTCGCCTCCATGGACGAGTGGCTGGATAACATCATCGAGTCTGTCCTCACCTTTGCCGATGGTCATCATTTTGATGATGATGTGTGCCTGCTCGGAGTGCAGATCCAGCGTCCAGGTTCCTGAATAGCTGCCTTATTTATCGGGATTCAATCAAGCTCTCAAAGGAATCCTGTCCCGATCCTTCGGCCTTCCCGGACTCCGCCTTGGGAATCGCAGCCGCATCAAAAAGTTCCATGATATTATCAACCGGCGCCGCACTTGTTCCCGATATCTTCAAGTCAATCCAGCGATAGCCTTCCCGCTCCTCACTGAACATGATTCCAAGTCTTTTATTCGGAGCTGCTGCGATTGTTGTATCAGGAATACCGATCCGCAAATTTCCAGAGATATTACCGGTTCCACCGGCCGACAAGGAACCTCTCAAAGCCATCTGGCCGCGTTGGATGAAGTTGATATCCTGCATCTCGATCTTCGCACCCCGCCTCATCACCAGCACTGAAGTTTGATTCTCAAAATTCGGCAGTTCGTACCAAGGATCCTCAATGGTCAGCGATAGAAATGAGAGGAATTTGAAGCCGCTCAAATCGATCCTCGAATCCAATGCATTTCCGATAGTCATTTGAAGCAAAGTCCCGTCCTCTTGTAATTTCCCGAAGGCAAGAAAGTTCGATTCGGGAGCTTCCTTGGTCTCCACATTGCCTGAGAAAAAACGTCCAAGATCAGCTCCGATAAGATGGGTGATTTTGAACGCCTCAAGCTCCACCGTTAGCGAATGGGTTGCTTCACTATCCAAAGGGTTGAGGTTTCCGGAAAAATTGATGAACCCTTTATCCACACCCCGCTGGTTTTGGTTTGGCGGAATGTGGAGGCGCAGGCTTTCCACCTGTAGCTCGCCCTTCCGCACCCTCATATAACCGCGATCCAAATTCATCAACGGCCAACCGGTTCTTCTGAGTAATCCGCCATTGAGCCGGATTTCCGCTTGCCCGGGGACATTGCTTGGAAATAGCGACCCCTCGGTTTTTTCCAACATCTCTCCGGGATTCTTGTCCTCCTTAAAGAAAACGTTAAGCAGCGGAACCGAGTAGCGAATAAAACTCACCGGTAGTTTTCCATTATTATCGCTCACTGTGCGAACCTCGCCTGTGGTCGCCTCCTGGAGGACGAGTTCGCCTCTACCTGCTGTGATTTCCTCCCCTTTGAATATTTTACCAAGAAAACTCACCGGGGCGATTTTTGCAACCACCGAGCGCACCACGAGACTTTGTAATACATTTCCCTTTGGCCATTCGAGATTCACGGAATTCGCATTTGCCGTTGCAGGGTTCATTCGGAATTGGGACATCTTCACTTTTGCTCCACTTCCGGCTTCAATTTTTGAGATCAGCGAATCCCTGAATGAAGCGCTATTCGCATACAAAATCCCGATTCCCGCCACCGCTCCCATAAACAGTATCAGGATTACAAACCCCGAAATCTGAATGATTTGCAGTCGCTGGTTGCGTTTGGTTTCTTTGTTTACCGCTTGATTGGTGCGGCGTCTGCGTTTCTTTATCCGCATCGCCAGACTCCCGTCCGAACGGGTAACCAGCTCGGGCGGGGTTTCCGCGGATTCCCGATCCTTCAACCGATCCATCATCTCGTCGATCGAATACTTTTCTGGGTCGCTGGCAGGCTCTGTCATGATATTTTGTAAAAACTCAGCGGTCGCGATATGGACGTCCGGTAGGATCCAGCAATTCCACATTTACCAGAAACAGGATAACCGTGGATTGATGGCTTTTGGCATTGGACTGAAACAATCTTCCCACCACAGGAAGATCACCCAATATCGGAGTCTTGTCTTGGACATCCTGGATTTCATCTTTCAACAAACCCGCGATTACGATAGTCGCGCCATCCGCGACCACAAGGTTGGTGTTCGCCTTGCGCACACTGAACACCGGCATCAGGATCGCATTTTCCGTCAGCACTTGTGTCACTGGTCCGAAAACACCTGTTGAATTTGAATTGATAGGGCTGCCGTAGTTCACGAATCCGTCAAAATCCGTAATCGTTGGGTTCAATGTCACGTCCACATATTGCCGGTTTGCATCTGCCACCGGGAGAACCTCAAGAGTCACGCCGACATCTTTTTTCTCAAAAGCGGTCGGTGTCGCCGGGGTGACTGGAAAACTGCTTCCTCCGCCACCCAGAGCTCCGCCTGAAGACGTTGTTGAACCTACCGAGTTCGGCAATTCCGGGGGTTCATACTCCGTGGGATAGATAAACTCCCTGATAATTTCAATTGAGGCCGCTTGCCCGCTTCGGGTCGTAACGGAAGGCTGCGACATCAAGTCCACTCCTTTCTTCTGGTCAAGGCCCCGCATCAGCAATTGCACCGTCGCACCACCTAGTATCCCATTCACGCCCAATACGCCTGGGGCACGGTTATTTGCCTGCGCCCCTCTGGAATTGCCGGCGGCAATCAACGCATCGATCGAGTTATCAAGTATGGCACCATCTCCACTTCGATTTCCCGCAGTGATGGGATTTGTTGGGTCAAAAGTTCCGGGCTGCGGGGCGATGTCCGTGATCGGTGTGCCGTTTCCAGTCGTCCCACCTCCCAGATTCAACTTGTCAGCTCCCGGAATCCAACTAGCCCCGCCAAATCCAAAATTATTCAATAACCAATCAAAACCCAGCTCTTCCAATCGGTTTTCCTCTACTTTGATCAGCGTGACACGCACCGCGACAGATACCGGCTCGGTCTGGGCAATCGAATCGATAATCTGTTCAATTATGTCCTGATTGCCTGGTGTATTCACCGTCCGCAGCATATTGGTACCCGGGTTGAATGAAGCTGAAGCCCCCTCGGGAAACGAAACCCCCTGCAACGCCAGCGCTTCCTGCGCACCCATGCGCCTGGCTAGCAACCCGCGGTTTTCACCCTCCGCATTGAAAACATCTTCAGTTTCTGTTTCCGCTGTCGCCCCTGACGAGAGATTGCTAAGAAAGTCAGGCGGCACCCGGTAACTTCTGGTAACCAAATCCTCGGAGTAATTTCCAAGCGGACTGATGATTACCGCGAAATCATCGGTTCGAAAATTCGTTTTCGTGATGTCGGTAATGTATTTCAGAATTTGATCCAGTGGCACATTGCTTACCTGTAAATCGAAAGTGTTCGCCAAAATTTCCTTGGCCGGGGAAATCGTCGGGTCGCCCAGATTCAGGGTAATATTGATGCCTTTGTCTGCCGCATCCGTCGCCAGGGAATCATTCTCCGCTGCTCTCAGTCTCAACAAATCCACCGCATCAACGATGTTTGCTTGCTCCAGCCGGAATTCAGGAATGATAATCCGGCTCAGTTTATTGGAAACCGGAATTATGTTTGGCTGCGAGTTCACCCTGCCCAAATCACCTGCATCCGGCACCACCAGATTCGGGGCTAACGGCAATTCCCACGCCGAGTCCAGCTTAGCCAGGAAATCAGCGCGGGTTTCGTCATATGCCGACCCGTAGTAACCGGATTTCTGCGCGGACACTCGCTCCAATCCCCGACGGGCCGCTTTATTAAAAGGATCAATCCGGATGACATCATCATACCTCATCCTCGCCTCTTCATATTTCCCGAGATCATACGCTCCCTGAGCCTGATACAAAAGTTTCCGAACCTGATCCACATCCCCCGCATGTCCTTTCGTTAGGGCGGGATTCGTCCGTATCGGATCGTCCAACTCCGCGCGAAATGCCTGCGCTGCGAAATCGTCGGGGGCCACCGCCTCATCCAAAACCTTATCCATCACAGTCCTGGCTCCAGCCACGTCACCTTTCCTGGCTAAAGCCCGCCCCAGCTCCACCGAAGCTTGGGAAAATCTCTGCGTCGCTGCCGCCCTTAAATCGGCTGTCGCAGGAGCATCTGGAAAAGACTCACGCGCGCCCGAATAAGCGGCCACGGCATCTTCGTATTTCCCCGCCTCATAGGCTTCATCGCCTTTTTTCAAAAGCATCTGGCCTTCCTGAACCACTGCCTCACGCCTTTCCAACTCTCTGTCTGCAAAGGCCCCGCCTCCCGCAGGCTCACCACATAAAGTCCCGCAGATCAGGAAAATCGGTATCGTTAATACGAAACAGCGACGCGGAACATATGTGCGGAAAAAGAATGCCATGCTGAGGTTTCAAAAACGTATAAGCACCCCGATTCAAAAGAGTAAGCGCAAAATCCAGAATAATTCACCAACGGAATTCCAACTGGTCCTCTCTTCTCCGCTTCTTGCCCTTTCTCGGATTCCGCATTTTCCGAATGAAGATTTTCAATTCCATCCCGCTCACCTTCAAAAGCCCGAAAGAGCGCGCAAGAAATCTCATGCACAAGACTGTTCAATATAACAGTCTTCAGTCAAACGAAAACTACCTCCAACATTCCCCATAAACTTCGGTCCTAGACCATCGCGGTAAAAAACACTTTCCTTCCCACGTGCCCGCCGCCCGCCTCTCCATTCCGCAATATGCCATGGCCCTCGCTCATGTTGCCAGCCTGCGCTCGGAGGATCCTTACCGCAAAGTCGGCGCCGCCGCCCTCGATTTCGACAACCGCGTCATCGGCACCGCATACAACGGCCTTGCCCCCGGCTATGATCCGCCGCCCGAATTCTGGACCGACCGCGAAGCCCGCCAGAAATTCATGCTTCATGCGGAAATCAATCTCTGCTCCCTCTTCCGCCGGGGCGAAGCCAAACTCATCGCCACCACCACCATGCCCTGCACCGCCTGCATGCAGACCCTCTGCGCCTACGGCATCAGGGAAATCTACTTTCAGGAAATCTACCACGCCTCCGACGCTCCTGAAATCGCCGCCCTTTACGGCGTCATCCTCCAACAAGTCACCGACTTCCCCCATTAGGTCCGCCCCCGCCCCCATCTTCCCTTTTCCACCCTCTTTCAATGGCCATTGACCAACTCGTTGCCAACATTTACAGCCCTCACCATGCCTAAGAAACCAGTAGTCCTGATCATCCGCGATGGCTGGGGAACCAACCCCGGCGGAAAAGCCACAGCCGAAAAAGACGGCAATGCGATCCTCCTCGCCAACACCCCCTTCCATGATGAAACACTCTCCCGCTACCCGCACGCCTACCTCAGCGCCTCCGGCCTGGATGTAGGCCTCCCGGAAGGCCAGATGGGGAACTCCGAAGTCGGCCATCTCAATCTTGGCGCCGGCCGGATCGTTTATCAGGATTTCACCCGCATCAACAAAGCCATCCACGAAGGCACTCTCGCCAAAAACCAAATCCTCCAACAGGCCTTCGAAAAAGCCAAATCCACCCGCCTCCACCTCCTCGGCCTCGTCTCCGATGGCGGCGTCCACAGCCACCAGGACCAGCTCATCGCCCTCACAAAACTCGCCAGCGACGCCGGCGTCACCGACATCTTCATCCACGCCATCACCGACGGCCGCGATACCTCGCCCACCGGCGGCGCCGCCTTCCTTTCCCAAGTCGAGGACCAGGCCGCCAAATCAAACGCCCGCATCGTCACCGTCGTCGGCCGCTACTTCGCCATGGACCGTGATAAACGCTGGGACCGCGTCAAACTCGCATGGGACGCCATCGTCCACGGCATCGGCGCGGAAAAAAACATCCTCGCTTCCGAAGCCGTCGCCGAAACCTACCAAACCCTCGCCAAAACCGACGAGTTCATGCCCCCCATGATCTTCGCCGAGGCCGCCACCCAACGCATCCGCGATGGCGACGTCGTGCTTTGTTTCAACTTCCGGGCCGACCGCGCCCGCGAGCTTTCCGAAGCATTCCTCTATCCCGATTTCGCCGGCTTTGATCGCGGCCAGGTGCCTAAAGTCCACTTCGTCACCCTCACCGTTTACGACGAAAAATATCCCTGCGACGCCGTCTTCAGCCCGCAATCTCTCGCCATGACCCTTGGCGAAACCGTCGCCGGCGCCGGCCTCAAGCAAATGCGCATCGCCGAAACAGAGAAATATC
>JACMMB010000338.1 GCA_014379305.1 Akkermansiaceae bacterium | reverse complement strand
TTCCGGCATCAACATCGGTCGCCACTGTAACCTCGGAGGAAACGTCCGGATCTTCGACCACGACTTCCACGCCCTCGACGCGGATGTCCGACGGGGCCCGCGCGGTTGTGACGACTGCGCGACCAAACCCATCTCCATCGGTGACGACGTCTTCATCGGCGCCGAAAGCATCATCCTCAAGGGTGTTACGATCGGGCACCGCGCGGTCATCGGCGCGGGATCGGTGGTGACCAGGGACATTCCCGACGACTCGGTGGCAGCCGGAAATCCAGCGGTCATCATCCGTTGACCTGAACGGCAGGGGTTTGAAATGTGAGGAACAGACATGAAGAAATTTCAACATGTCGATGCATTACGCGGAATTGCAGTGCTTCTCGTGGTTTTGGTTCATTGCGGGCAGCAGGCTCCACCAGAGCAGGTTTTTTCGCAGATATCAAGGTTCGGCCAATATGGCGTTCAGCTCTTTTTTGTGATGTCGGCATTCACTCTATGCCACTCCATGAAAAAGACAGAGGAATTGAATCCCCGTGAGTACTTGTCCTTTATGACACGCCGGTTCTTCCGAATTGCGCCCCTCTACTATTTGGCGATCCCGGGTTATTTCGTGTTCTCGTATTTGTGCCTTCGGTATATCGGGAGGACCCCGTTTACCTTGCCAGCTGATTACTCGTTCATGGCTGTTGCCGCCAATGTTCTGTTTCTTCACGGGCTGTATCCCCCCGGCAATAACAGTATCGTCCCGGGTGGATGGTCCATTGGCACCGAGTTTCTATTCTATGCTGTTTTCCCGTTTCTATTCATCCTCTCCAGGAGAAATAGGCTGCATATAGGATACGCGGCCCTGGTTTCACTCCTCGCCACCATCTTCCTTGTATTCATTCGCTGGAAAATCGGGAAGACGGGTGAAATCGGAATGAACGACTTTATTCGTTTTTCCGTGTTCAACCAGTTTCCGTGCTTTGCCCTGGGAATGTTATACTACTTCTATTCCAAAAACAGGTCGTTTGAACGGGCTGTGAAAATTCTTGCCCCGATAAGCGCTGTTTTTCTCGTTGTCCCGCATAATTGGCAATCGGAAATGATTTTCACTCCTTTTTGTGTCGGAATATGTTCCGTTGGTTTGGCCCTTGTTTTGGAGAATTCCCGTATTCCTCATCTTATTGCACGGATAGGGCAGCTCTCCTTCTCTATTTATATTCTCCATTTCATCCCGGTTTTTTTGGTGGGTAAACTATACAAACTGTATTTTCCCGTGCATTTCAAAAGCGAGCTTGTTTCGATCCTGATGTTTGCTGCTATTGCGGGAATTACATATCTTATGGCAATGATTTCCAATAGATTCGTAGAGCTGCCCTGCATCGCCATTGGTCACAGTTTTTCGAGTAGATTCCACCCCCGAGAGCCCGCCCAGCAACCACAGACAACGACTGTGGCTGAAGCGGATGTAGCGCAGCCTCTACCGCGGCCAGTAGTTGAGCCTGGTCCCCAACCTTGAATCTAACTGGTCCCTTCCCAAAGCGGCACCGTATTCCAAACCGGTTCGACCTAGGATCCCAGTTTCAATCCCGCATGCTCCGCGTTGCCATTCTTGCCGAGTTCCCGCTGACCGCCCTCAACGGCGGCGGGGCCGTTGGACGCGGTGGGGGCCAGGGCTGCACGTGGCTGCCACAACTGGCGCTTGAGTTCCAGGAACATCACGATTTGGAAATTCACTGGCTGGTGCTCGACCGGACCATCCGTCGCACCGTGGTGTTCGAGGCCTTGGGCCAATGGTTTCACCGGGTGCCTTCCGTAAAATTTTCCGTGGATCTTGCGCTGAACTATCTCCCTGCCCGTTTCGGGCTGGGCCGCGAGGTCCGTCGCATTCGCCCGGATGTTGTCCACGCCTGGGGCGCTGAATTAGCCTATCCGGTGGCACTGCGTGATTGCCATTGCCCGACGATCTTTTCCATGCAGGGATCGCTGACGGAATACCAACGCATTGGTGGATTGCCGGACGACTGGCGATGGAGGAAAATGGTGGCTTCCGAACCCGGCTACGTGAACACGGCCACCGTTGTCACGGCGGAATCCAAGTGGGCCTCGGAACGAGTCCGCGAACTCAAGCCCGATGTGGATTGCCGGATCGTTGACTACGGGGTGCACCCGAGCTTTTTCGAGGCCAAATGGTCACCCGACCCGAACGTTCCCAGTGCGATCTATATTGGCGGTGGTGGTTATCGGAAAGGCATCGACGTCCTATTGGAAAGCCTCCGGCGCATCCCTAACAGAAACTGGACAATGCGTTTCGCCGGAGATGCGGAACTCGGCAGGGAAGTGGCCGCCGCAGGACTACCAAACACGGAGTTCCTGGGCATGCTCAAGTGGAGCGACTTATTGAAGGAAATGACAAAGTCCTGGTGCCTGGTCATGCCGACCCGGTGTGACACGGGTCCGACCGTGGTCAAGGAAGCGCGTGTTGTCGGAATGCCCGTCATCGGAACCACACACGGTGGACTGCGTGATTACATCCGGCACGGAGAGAACGGCTGGATCGCTGATCCTTTGAATCCTTCGACACTGGCAGCCGGCCTAAAATGTGTCATGGAATCCCATGAAACGGCGTGCCGTATGGGGCTCTCTCATTTGGGCGAAGACCGCGCTTTTTTCGCTCCCTCCCTGACTGCGGAAAAATTTGCCGCGATTTATCATGAGCTCGCCTCCCGCGCGAACCAGGCGGCGGCAAAAAAGCCCCAAGACTCCCGGGAAACCCCCACTCAGTGAATACAACCCACGCTCCAACAACCGGGGAAAATTTCCCATGCCTTGACGGCCTGCGTGGACTGGCAGTCATCAGCGTAGCGGTTTTTCACACAGCTTACTTTAATCCGGCCTCAACTTGGCAGAACCTGCTACATTCCCTTACAAAATCGGGTTGGCTTGGTGTCCCGGTTTTCTTTGTCCTGAGCGGGTTTCTAATTTCGTACACTGTAATGAAACAGGCGGACCGGTTCGATCCCTACGACTACCTTATCAAGCGATCTGCAAAGATCGCCCCTCCATTCCTTTTATCTCTGTTGATTTTTGGTATCTTGGCGCACCTTGCCTTCAACACCTCTGGCGTCTTTGCTTCAGCTTTGGCCCATTTTACCACCCTTGCACATTTCACAACAGGTTGGACAGTGATCAATCCGGTCTATTGGTCCCTGATGATCGAAATGCACTTTTATGTGCTTCTTCCGATCATTTACCTTGCTCTGAAACGCTTCGTTTCCAATGCGGAATGGATCACGTTTCTGCTATTCGCAACTATACCCATTGTCATGCGGATTCTAACGTATCTTCCGCCTCAAACTCCGGTGGATATCTGGCAGCAAAACTCCAATTTGTTCCCCAAAGCAATGGATAACTTCGCTCTCGGCATCCTATTTGCAATCGTTTGCCGCAACCGGTCACGCATCAGTCATCTCGAAAACTTTTCCGGATATCTCGCGGCGTGCGGAGCGGCTCTCCTGGTCGGTTGTTATCTAAGTTACGCATTCCTGCAATGGAAGATGGCCCCGCCGGGTGGATTTTACGGAGGTACAATTCCTATAGTCTTCGAGACCTACAAACTAGCCCCGTCCCTTGCAACCTTCTTGCTTCTTTTCACGATATTTCTGCCGAGCTCCCACCCCATAGCGTTAATGTTGAGCTGCCGCCCTTTGCAGTTCACCGGACTCATTTCCTACGAATGGTTTCTGTTCCATTATCCTCCGGTATTAATTATCGGGCACATGCTCGGACTCCCATCAGGAAATCCGGCGATTTATGCGATTCGGACAGTGGTGCCATTTGTAGGATCATTGGCGTTCTCATTCGTGGTGTGGAAATATATAAGCAATCCCATTCTCATGCGTGCGAAAGCGTACTTGAAAACCAGAGCAGTGACGCAGCGAGCATCCAAAAATCCCTAATCACTGAAAATCACGGGAAATCGAATTGGGATGAAAGCGCCGTTAACGAAATCAGAGTTCGTTACCTGGTTTCGCAGCCGGCTCAGGAGTCCGGGCTCGATGGCTGCTCCACCCATGGTTGTCATTTTGATCTAATGGGATATCGGTCGTAAAATTTTCGCCCCATCCTTTCCTCTTTCACCCAGTGTCATTGACCTTTGATTACCTGATCGTGGGGGCCGGTTTTGCGGGCCTGGCTTCGGCGGAACGTCTTTGCGCCCTTGGAAAGCGTTGCCTGGTGGTTGAGAAACGCACGCATCTCGGAGGAAACGCCTACGATCGTTATGACGACAACGGCGTGTTGATCCATCCTTATGGCCCGCACTACTTCAGGACCAACTCCCCCAGGATCAGGGAATACCTCTCGCGCTTCACCGAGTGGCATCCGGTTAATTATCAGATCCTTTCCCATACCGAGGGGCGTTATTGGAATTTCCCGATCAACCTAAACACTTTCGAACAGTACCTGGGCCGTCCTTCCACGGGCGCCGAGATGGAGGAATGGCTGGCCACCCACCGCGTTCAGATTGAAAGACCAGCCAACTCCGAAGAGGTCATTATTTCCCAAGTCGGTTGGGAACTCTATGAAATGTTTTTCAAGGGCTACACACTGAAGCAATGGAAGCGACATCCGAAGGATCTCGACGCCAGCGTCTGCGGCAGAATCCCCATCCGCACGAACCGCGATAACCGCTATCTCCAGGAGGAATTCCAGGCACTCCCCAAGGGTGGCTACACCCCGATGTTCGAACGCATGGTCGGGGCCTGTGGCGACCGTATCAGCATTCTCCTCAACACCGACTACCGGACCGTGCTTCCCCATGTGGAATACGGCCACATGATCTACACCGGTCCCATTGACGAGTTCTACGACTGCCGTTACGGCGGCCTGCCTTACCGCTCGCTGCGTTTCGAATACGAGTCATTCTCGCCGGAACAACTCAAGGATAGGGAATCGATCGCTGGCAAGCCCGGCTTCTGGCAACCCGCGCTACAGGTGAACTACCCCAACGACCACGATTTTACCCGGATCGTTGAGGTCAAGCACGCGACCGGACAACTCTGCTCCAATAGTACGATCGTGCGTGAGTTTCCTGAAGATTATGGTCCCGGAAAAGAACCCTATTACCCGGTACCTGCGCCCGACGCCACAGCCATTTACCAGCGCTATAAAGAGCTTGCCGACGCCGAGCAAGGCGTGTCTTTCATCGGGCGCCTCGCCACCTATCGCTACTACAACATGGACCAGGTGGTGGGCATGGCGCTCGCCGAGGTGGACAGGCTTCATCCGTCGTCCACCCAAAAGATCCCAACATCCCGCCAAACATGACTAACCATATCGTCATCAGCTTCTACATGTGGGGATATGCGACGCCACTGGCGAGCTTTCCGGGAGCGCATCCCAGGGACTTGGCCATATCTCCGCGATGATCCCTTGAGAGCTCCAGGCCTTCGGTCACCCAATGCTGTTCAACTCCTGGCAGTTTCTGATCCTTCTCGCCGCCACCTTCGCGCTCTATTATGCGCCCTGGTCGCGCGGCAGGCATGGCAAGGCGTGGCAGGTCAGCACGGCCCTCACGGCGAGCGTGGTGTTTTACGGTTGGGAGGATTACCGGCTGATCGCATTGCTGGCGGTCTCCTGCGTGGGCAACAGCATTGCGACCGGACGCATTATCATGCACAAGGTGTCGGGTGACGAAGCCATGGTCCGGCATTGGACCCGTATCGCGGTTATCATGAACCTGGGCCTGCTTGGCGTGTTCAAATACCTGCCCTTTCTCGCGGGCCAGCTTCCGTTCCTCCCTGGTGAATGGCTCAAGACACTGAAGCAGATACCCCTGCCGATTGGAATTTCATTCTACACCTTTCATGGTATCAGCATGATCGTGGACGTAGCCCGCGGCGAGGTGACGCACGAAGGCGATGCCTTGGTCTCCCGCGGCGGGCGCTTTGCGAAGGGCGTGCGGGACATTGGATTCTACCTGTTGTTCTTCCCCCAGTTGGTGGCCGGGCCCATCGTCAAGGCCAAGCAGTTCTGGCCACAGATCGCAGCGAAACGGATTGATAACATCCCCTGGCGCCAAGTCATCCGCGCGCTGATTACCGGTTATTTCCTGAAGATCTTTGTTGCGGACAATCT
This sequence comes from Akkermansiaceae bacterium, assembly GCA_014379305.1. Taxonomy (GTDB): domain Bacteria; phylum Verrucomicrobiota; class Verrucomicrobiia; order Verrucomicrobiales; family Akkermansiaceae; genus Luteolibacter. The sequence continues at coordinate 8,358 of JACMMB010000338.1, read as the reverse complement.
TTCCGAGCAAACCAGCAGCCTGACGCTTAACGCGAACAACCTGATCACTTCGAGTCCACTCGACCTGATCCCTCTTCTTTACGGATACAGCCTGCAGATATTCGCCGACTTCGCCGGCTACTCCCTCATCGCCATCGGCCTCGCGGCAATGTTCGGATACCGTTTTCCGATCAATTTCAACTTCCCCTATCTATCGACCAGCATCACCGAGTTTTGGCGACGTTGGCACATGTCGTTGTCCGCGTGGCTGCGCGACTATCTTTACATCCCGCTTGGCGGCAACCGTAAGGGGCCGGGGCGAACCTACGTGAACTTGTTTCTTGTCATGTTTCTTGGCGGACTCTGGCATGGGGCCGAATGGAAATTCGCGATATGGGGTTGCCTCCATGGACTGTTTCTCGCGCTCGAAAGGCTTTCCAGCCGAAGATCATCAACCATCAACCATCAACCATCAACTATCTTCCGTTCTTTCGTCGCCTGGTTCTTCTGCTTTCATGCGGTCACCCTGCTCTGGCTCACTTTCCTGATGCCCGACACACATCACATTGTCGCGTTTTTCCGCGGCATCTTCAGTGGCAAAACCGGCTTCTCCGGTCCTCCCATTTTTTCGTTGTTGTTCTATGGGACCGCCGTTGTTCTGTATCATGCGTGGGGTTGGTTGAAGGAGCACCGCGAGCATTTCGCCAATCATCTGCTTCGCTCGCCATTGGAACCGGCGCTCCACGCGCTGATGATTTTCCTTATCCTGACCAACCCAGGCGCCCCACGCGGATTCATCTATTTCCAATTCTAAGGTGCGCTATCTCCTGACATTCTCGATAACGCTGGGATCCGCCTTCGGTTTGCAGTTGCTAGCACTGAAATCGGTCGGAGGCCGCACGGCAAAAAGCGAATCGAATTTCTTCTCATCGTTGGGCCGGATCCAGGCGGGCGCCCAAGGCACCCCGGAAGTGATGGTGCTGGGCTCGTCCATCACCGGACGCCTGCCCGATCGCTCGCGAGGCTACACCGGCTGGGCAAACATGGGCTGCGATGGCGGAAGCGCGGTGGATGTCCTGCGAGCCATGGATGAAAGTTCGCTGCCTACAGCCCCCCACCTGGTTATTGAAGCAAACACCCTCCAAATGGCGCTCAATGCCAAGACCCCCGAAATTGGAACATCGATTCGTCGGCCATGGTTTCGCGTCGGTCTTCATCTGCCTTGCCTGGCTGCCTACGCCAGACCGGCGGCATTTTTCTACAGCAAACTACTGGCGAAACGCATCGGTGATTTCGATTCCCATCGGTTGCATGAAGATTTGGGAGTTTCTTCCAAACCTGAACTGGTAACGACGCCACCCGCATCGCAATTTTCAGCCGCCCAGGAATCCCTGATCAATGAAGTCACCGCCATTCTACACGGCCTCCAACAGAAAGGGACAGTGGCAACGATCGTGTGGTTGCCGCCCGCCCGCGGGAATGGCTCGGAACCTCCGGCTTGGATCCTGGAATTGGCAAGACGCAGCGGCGTCCGCTACTGGGATCTAGGCCAACAGGCAAATTCCGATGAGATTATTCTAACAGACGGAGTCCACATGGCGGCACCAAGCGCGGCCAAAACGATGGAAAGCCTAAGGAAGGTTCTCGAATAGACCATGGTTCAAGATTCATCGACACCCACCGGCAGCACACCGGCCGCAAATAGGCCGATGGGTTCTTCAATTGATTGGGCTAGGTGCGGACTAGGCACGGGAACTCTCGCCTCGCTTGGCAGAGCCCTTCCCCTCGCCGGTGTGCGGCGTCTCCTGGACACGATGCTGGAACTCGGCATGCCGACGATCGACACGGCGGACAGCTATGGCTCCGGTGATTGCGAATGTCTTCTTGCCAAGGCAATGGCGGGCAGGCGCGAACAGTTCAACCTCGTGACGAAAGCGGGTTATCGTCATGGCAATCTGGGAGGACCGCTCCGACCGCTCAACCAATTCATTAAAAAGGGCCTTCAGCGCATGGGCAAACACCGGTGCTTCGAAAGCTCATACCTCGAACGTTGCATCCATCATAGCCTCAAGCGATTGAAAACCGACCGCGTGGAAGCCTTTCTGCTTCATGATCCCCCTCTTGATGTCATTCAATCGGGATCTGTTGAAGCGCTCTTTGCCAAAATCAAGAAACAAGGGTCGGCACTCCACACTGGAATATCTTCGGGCGATCCGGAGGTGCTCGCAGCGGCGTTGGAACGGGGACTATGCGATGTCATTCAATCTCCGGCGGGATTGTCCGCGGCCGGAGCGCTTGGCGGGGTATGGGCTCTTTGCGAATCACGATCCATTCATGTAATCGGCAATCATGTGTTCGAGCCTTCATTATTGAATGACCCAAGCCTGACTCATGAGCGATTGATGAAAGCAAGCGCCTCGCTTCTTCCCAAGAGTGCGACAATCCTTTGCGGAACCGGCAATCCCAATCACTTCAGATCAACTCTCGCATGGATCATGGATCCCATGCCACGCGAAGAAGCATGGCGTCTGGCGGCTGGGCACCGTTGACGCTCGACCTGACCTAAAGACCATTTTCCCGCGAGGCCCGCACGGCTTGCTTCGCTTTTCCCCGCAATGATTGAAGACGCACGAAAGATCCCGGCACAATCCATTCTGGAAGCCGATCTATGTATTGTCGGAGGGGGCGCGGCTGCGATAGCCGTTGCGATGGGTTACAAGGAGTCCGGGCGTTCCGTGATTCTGCTTCCCGGAGGTGGTCAAAACCAAACTGCACTCGGCCTCGATCTATACCGCGGCAAGGTGGATCCGCAGGGGAGCCACGAACCCTTGGAAGAAAACCGCCTGCGGATGTGGGGAGGCACAACTACTGTCTGGGGAGGGCGATGTGTTCCATTTGATCCCATCGACTTTGAGCCCCGCTCCTGGCTTCCAGGGAGCGGTTGGCCGATTGGCGTTTCCGATGTGCAGCCTTATCTCGAACCGGCATGCATCCTTGCCGAAGCGGGGCACGCAAGTTTCGATTCCAGGAATGTCTTCCCCAACACCCAGGCGGAAATCATCGACGGTTTTGATAATCGCGATCTGGTTTCGTGGCCTCTGGAGCGTTGGAGCGTGCCCACCGATTTTTGCAAACGATATCGCAAGGATCTCGATGAAGCACCCAACGTGAGGGTGTTGTTGCATGCTCATGCCATCCATCTTCAACTCGCGGAAGACGGTCACACCATAGCCTACGTAGACGCGGCATGCAGCCCCGGCCAAGCGTTCCGTGTGAAGGCGCGAAGAACCGTGATTGCATGCGGAGCATTGGAAAACGCCCGCTTGCTGCTTGCAGCCCGCGATGTGTCCCCCTCGGGAATCGGCAATGACAACGATCTGGTTGGACGATATTACCAGTCCCACCGCTTCGGCGTATGTGGACAAGCCGTTTTGAAAGATCCGGACAAAGGCTTTATTTATGAATTTGAAAAGGACGGCGAAGGGGTTTATTGTCGGCGTCGTTTCTGGCTGACGCCCGGTGCCCAGGAGCAACAGCGGGTCTGCAATGTTGTCGGTTTCTTTTTCAGAACGGTTTCCGCAGGGGCCGAACATCGGAACGCAATGGTGTCAACCGTCCTTGTGATCAAGACGCTGCTGGGCGGAGCCCGCAAGGGGCCACGCAGATTGATTCAAATCATACGCGCCCAACGCAGGGAACTGCTGCAACATGCCGGAATCATCCTCAAGGACGGTCCGAGTGTCTTCGGGCAACTGGCGGCAGTGGCATACACCCGTTGTTTCCAGAAGCGTCGATTGCCGACAGTGCTTCCGCCCCGCAAGGTGAACCGATTTCCGCTTTTCTATCAGACCGAACACGCCCCGAATCGGGAAAGCCGAGTGGTTTTGGATCCCAATTCGGTGGATGAGTTCGGCATGCCGCGGCTGGAGGTGCAGATTCGGTTTTCCGAGATCGATCATTGCACGTGCTCGACTTTCATTCATTTGTTCAAACAAAGGCTTGAAGAGGCGAACCTAGGGACGTTCGAGATCTCCGAGCAAGAGCAGCAATTACTCAACCGGCCCGAGCCCGGCAATTTCAACAGCAACTCCCACAATATCGGGACTACCCGTATGAGTGACAAACCCGATCAAGGGGTAGTCGACACCAACTGCCGGGTGCATTCAGTGGGGAATCTTTACATTGCTGGGTCCTCGGTATTTCCGACAAGTAGCCACGCCAATCCGACTCTCATGATTATCGCGCTGGCATTGCGTCTGGCGGCTCATCTCAAACAACTGGATTAAGGCACCGCGATGTTCCACCTATGAAAGTTCTCATTTCAGCTTACGCCTGCGATCCGTATCGGGGTTCCGAACCTGGAGTCGGGTGGACCGCTGTCAGCCGAATTGCGCAGAGTCATGATGTCTGTGTGTTGACGGACAGTCATAACAAAGCAGGATGGGAAAAAGGCAGAATCGAGGGCATCATCCCAGCCAATATCCAGGTCCGCTTCCTGCGGAACAGCAGCGATTTCTGCCACAACCGGTTTATTGCGCACCTCCAGAGTTGGATGAGGTATGCGTCGTTCACCCGGCAGGTTTTTGGGCCTGCTTTTCAATGGCATAAGGAAGAGAAATTCGATATCTGTCATCATGTTACTATCGCCGCATGGCGCATGCCTTCGCCATTGTGGCGCTTGCCGATCCCTTTTGTCTGGGGACCCATTGGGGGAGCGGGTTACATTCCACCGGCCTTCCGCAGTATGCTCAGTCCATCGGCACGGCTCTTCGAGCTCATGCGCGATCTCCAAACCGTCATTGCCTCCCGGTCGACTTCGTTTCTCAATTGCGTGAACCATGCCGCGGTGATCTTCGCAGCCAATGAGGAAACCGAAATTTTCCTGAAGAAATTCAGAGGCAATAAGCCGCTAACCAGACTCCCAATCGCATCGCTGCCAGCAGAGAAGGTCGCACGCTTCAAGTTTGCCATGGCCCAAAAGCATGCCGATGGACCACTGCGGCTCTTCGCAGGCGGCAACATGGAAGGGCGGAAAGGAGCCAGTCTCGCTTTGAAAGCCCTTGCCCTCGTAAAGGAAGAAGGCGTCGATTTTCACTATACCATCGCGGGCGGCGGACCCGAGACTGCGGCTCTGCAACAACTCACACGAGACTTACATCTCTCCAGCCACGTAACATTCCACCCCGGCTACCAAGGAGAAGATTATGTGAAAGCCCTGCAAGAAACCGATGTTTATTTCCTGCCAAGCTTCAGAGAAAGTACTCCAGTTACCTTGCTGGAGGCCTATCTTGCCGGCTGCTACCCCGTCGTGGCCGATATCAGTGCCCAAGGCGAGATTGTGAGGCTCGCTGGCGGCCGCGCGGTCCCTGTGGAAAGCATGGATCAATTGATTAAAGGGCTAGCCGCTGAGATCATCTGGTGTGCAAAAAATCGGGCTGAACTTGCAGGGCTCGCGTTAAAGTCAACCCAAAAGGTAGCGAACCACTTCAGTTCAACTCGCTATGATCAAACCATTGCGGAATCCTATGCCATTGCAGTGGGAAAACTCTGATCAATAGACCAGAAAGCGATTCACCTACAACGCAGGACAATCACATGAGGGCTGCATAACAAAACTATTACCGTGAGTCAGGACACAACAAACTTCGATCTGGTGTTTGTCACCAACGTGGAACACCTCCATACCTTATCACTTGGCTTGGAAAGCTTGCTGCGACTTTATGCATTTAAAGCGGTTCATATTGTCACAAGCAGGAAATATTTCAAATTTTTCGCCCACCTTCAGACGATCTGCGGCCCGACGCCCCTGCATCTTCTCGATGAAGACACGGTTTTGCCTGGCATGGCCCTCGCAAACCTTCGCGAAAAGAATCTCCCATGCTTCCCAAAGCGCGCGGGCTGGTACTTCCAGCAGTTCCTCAAACTTGGAATGTCGAAATTGGAATCGATATCTGACAACTATGTCGTTGTTGATGCGGACACGATTTTTCTTAAGAAACTTCCATTTTCCGACTCCGAAGGAAAATATGTATTCACGATATCAGATGAATTTCACCAGCCGTATTTCGAAAATTACGCGCTACTCATGAATGAAAAGGCAAACAGGGAATTTTCATTCATCTCCCAATACATGGTTTTCAACAAGGCCATCGTGAATTCAATTGTGACAAAAATTGAGATGAACTTTAATTATTCGAAGGACTGGTATTGGCTGATCATTGAAAATATCGAAGGCGATGGGGCCAGTTTGTTCAGTGAATATGAAACATATGGTCACTACGTGAAAAGCCACTATCCAGAGCGCAGTAGCTATCTCAAAGCTCCATGGCTCAGGCTGGAATCAAACAGCTTTCTGTCATACTTTCCAACGCGCCGGGCTATTGCTTCTCTCCCTGAAGAATACTATTATGTATCATACGAACAGCGGGCCAATACGATTTCGGGAAAAATAACCAAAAGACTCTGTAAAACCGTAATCCCTTATCTCCTCCGTCTAAGACACCAAATTCTTGGATAGGTTTGGGAATTTTTCATCTAAAATAGTAATCATTTAACTAACCACTGAAGTCCGCATGAAAACTTTGTTACTATCCCTAAAGCGTCTTTTGGGAAAAAATGGTTGGTTTATCTGTAAAACGACCCCTTATGAACTTGTCGAGACTTTTATTCGGGGAGTGCGCCCCCTTACGACCAATCACGAATTGATTAGGATGGGTTCAGAATATGATGGAGGATATTTACTTCCCAATGACTTAACTGGTATAAATGCGTGTTTTTCCCCGGGAGTATCGAATACGTCTGACTTTGAGGTGCAAATTGCTGATCTGGGTATAAAATGTTATATGGCGGATTATTCGGTTGAGGCTCCTCCGCTAAATCACGCATTGTTTGAATTTGAACGAAAATTTCTTGGGGCTGAAAATAACCAGATTTTCATGACTCTGGAAAACTGGGTCTCACGAAACGCCCCCGAAGGCAACGACTTATTGCTCCAGATGGATATTGAAGGTTATGAATATGATGTCATTCTTAATACATCCTCTCAAATTTTGCAGAGATTCAGAATCATAGTAATTGAGTTTCATGACCTTGAGCATATGCTGGACAAACTAGGATTTTTCCTGATCAATTCAACGTTTGCCAAGCTTTTGCAGGATTTCGAGATAGTGCATATACATCCTAATAACATCAAGAAGGCGAATAGGGCGATCTATAAATCATCTGAAGTTCCTTCCGTTATTGAGGTAACTTTTTTACGAAAAGACAGAATCGAGATTTCTACTGTAACTAACCAATTTCCTCATAAACTCGACAGGCCGAATTCCCTGCACTTTGAAGACTATTCACTGCCTGCGTGCTGGTATCAGCACTAAGTATTTCAGCTGTTGTTGGAGGCAAGCAGCCAATCTTCTCACTACGTTTTCTCTCGATTTACCGGCCCGCGCTGCGGAGTGAGAACCCAGGTTGCCGCTCCTTCCTGAGCAGCTGCTGGAATCTGACCAAATGCAAAGACCCAAAACTTCGCGTTAATGAGGCCGCCGTGCTTTTGGGACAAGTTGATGGATAGATTCAGATCCAAATTTCATACAAAAACTTTATGAGGTTACATCTTAGATACAGACTCTTCAGATTACTGAATCATACGTTGAACCCAAAGAGAATGCTTTCGCCGGACGGCAGCATCCCTCTTTATTTGTCTGGAAATAGGTTTAGGGAGGCCTGCCATATCGAGTGGTCTTACGGCCGCATCAATTACATCGAAAGAAACAAAAACAGCTTTATGTTTTTGAACTTGGATCGAATCCACGATTTTTTTGCGAACCACAGACCATCAACACCATACTATCTGATAACAAATAACTCTGATTCGGAAGTAAATGCCTCTTATAAACACTTTGCTGACGATCCGTTGCTGGTAAAGTGGTATGCGCAAAACTTGAATTTTTTGCATCCAAAGGTACTTGGTTGCCCCCTGGGTATTGTGAATTACAAAAACGGCATCGATCTGAGCCGCTGTGGAAATCCCTTCATAATCGATAAAATCAGGGCCGAAAATAATATTAAACAAAAACTAATATATTCCAACTTTTCACTAAGGACCAACCCTGTTGCCAGGGGAAAATGCCTGGAAATCACGAAGGCCCCTCCCCAAGTCCTGGTCAATTTCGAAACTTATCTCAGGGATTTGAGCAAATCATTTTTCTGCCTTGCGCCTGAAGGCGTTGGAATTGATACTCATCGACTTTGGGAGAGCTTATACCTGAAAACGATCCCTGTAATAACCCGAAACAGAATGGTTGACGTTGGCATGTATGAAGGTCTGCCGATAGTCATTCTTGATTCGTGGGAAGACTTTGACGCTGATTTTTTTTCCGAAAG
>JACMMB010000337.1 GCA_014379305.1 Akkermansiaceae bacterium | reverse complement strand
GGCAGGGAGATGAACGGCGGCGCGATGACGATTTCACAAGGAAAATCCTGCCCTTGAAGTTTCGAGAGGAAACTTTTAACGAAGTCTTCCGTTTCGGAAGCTCCTTTGTTCATTTTCCAGTTGGCAGCGAAGATTGGTTTACGATTCATGCAATGGGGACTGGGTGTTGGAGGGTGAGGGCGGAAAAAATCAGGCGTCGGTCAGAGCGGCCACACCCGGCAGGATTTTGCCTTCGAGGAGTTCGAGAGAAGCACCACCGCCGGTGGAAATGAAGGTCATTTTGTCGTCGAGGCCGAATTGGTTGACCGCCGTCACCGAGTCGCCGCCTCCAACGATCGTGACGCCGTCGCTCGCGGCCATGGCCTCGGCGATGGCGCGAGTGCCTTTGGCGAAACTCTCGATTTCGAAAACGCCCATCGGACCGTTCCAGATCATGGTTTTGGCCTTTGCGATTTCCTGACAGAACTCCTCGATGGCGATATCACCGATATCGATCCCTTCCCAACCGTCCGGGGTCTCACCGCCCTGTTCATAGGGTGCGGACACCTTGGTCGCGGCGCCTTCTTTGAATTCCTGGGTGATTCGGGTATCGGCGGGCAGTAGGAAACGCACACCTTTGGCTTCGGCTTTCGCGAGGATGTCGAGCGCGAGGTCGAGCTTGTCCGCTTCGACGCGGCTGTTACCGACGTTGTAGCCTTGCGCCTTGCGGAACGTGTTGGCCATCGCGCCTCCGATGATGAAGGCATCCGCTTTTTCCATCAGGGCGGTGATGACTTGGATTTTGTCGGAAACCTTGGCACCGCCCATGATGACGAGGAAGGGTTTTTCAGGATTCTGGAGCTTGCCGTCGAGATATTCGAGCTCGCGCTCCATCAGAAGTCCCATGGCGCTTTGTTTGACGAAATGAGTCACGCCCTCGGTGGAGGCATGGGCGCGGTGGGCGGTGCCAAACGCGTCGTTGACGTAGATGTCCGCGCTGCCTGCCAGCTTCCCGGCGAAGCCGGAATCGTTCGCCTCCTCCTCCGGATAGAAACGCGTGTTTTCAAGAATCAGCACCTCGCCTGGCTGGAGGGCCGCACGTTGTGCGGCGACTTCCTCACCGATACAATCCGGTGCGAGCTTCACGGGCTGGCCAAGAATTTCGGAAAGGGCGGCAGCAACGGGAGCGAGCGAATACTTCGCCTCAAATCCACCTTTCGGACGACCGAGATGGGAACAAAGAACGAGTTTGGCTCCACCGGAGACCAACTGGCGGATCGATGGCACGGCACCTTGGATCCGGGTATCATCGGTGATGACGCCGTCCTTGAGCGGAACATTGAAATCCACACGCATGAGGACTTCTTGGGAGGATACATCAAGATCGCGGATCGAAAGTTTGGCCATGGGGCGGGAATCCCGCCTTAGCGGAGTGGAAGTGTCAAGCCTATCGCGGCAGCGGAGCGGTGCGAAACCGAGCGTTTTGACGGCGCAGCATGCTGTCCGCCGGCATGAAATTGATGGCCTTGGCGGACCATTCGGTTGCCTTCTCCCGGTTTCCCTTGGCGAACTGGATTTCAGCCATGGTGTCCAGGTACGCTGACTGTTCAGGATTGAGTGCGAGGGCTTTTACGAGCAGTTTTTCCGCTTGATCGAGATTCCGGCGGCTGCGGGAAGCCAACCATGCGGCGGTGTTGCCGGTATTGTCAGAGTCAGGAAACTGTTTGAGAACGGCGGACATGCGGTCCCATGAAATCCTGAACCACTCGTCATGCTCCTTGATCAGCCCCATGGAGCGGATGGCCGGGAAAAAGTCATCGGCCAGCGAGCCATCACTCGGAAACATCCCATGACACTTTCCAAGAATGGCGATGGATTTGGCGCGATCCACTTTCAATCCGGAAAGCGCCCGTCCCAGATCCGACTGGAGCCTGAGACGGAGACTGACGAGCGGCGATACGTTGCTGGAATCCACTGCGGCGGTCGTCTGCGCGCTCACCTCCGAGATGGCGCCGACTTCTTTCCATTTCCCCTGATCAATCAACATCTCGGTATGCAGCTGGAGCGCAATGGAGAACAACTGTGAACCCGGAGCATTCTGCCGGGCGGCGCGGGCCCACCAGTCCGATGCCCGTTTGTAATCCCCACCATAGGCATAGCCGTTCGCGATTTCGATCGCGTCGTTTCCGAGTGCGAGTGTCTCGACGATCTGATCGTTGGCCGCAGCCTCATCGGCATGTCCCGCCTTCCGCAAACAGGCGGCCAGACACGCATACAACGAAGGCTCCGG
>JACMMB010000336.1 GCA_014379305.1 Akkermansiaceae bacterium | reverse complement strand
TTCGCGATGATCGCTTCTTCCTCGGCGACCAGCTTGTCGAACTCAGCGATTTCACCCGCGTTCTTTCCCTGTTCGCCTTTCCGAAAGCCGAAAATGTAGGCCATGTTTGCCGGGCGCGAGCGGTTGAAGAACCACTCGTTTTTCTTCAGGACATGTTTTCGCAATGCCGCCGCGGATTCTCCTTTGTCCCACGCGGTCGGTTTCCAACCCAATGCTTTCTCGATGTGCCTGGCAACGGCGCGATAGCCCTCACCCGTGAGATGGATTCCGTTTTGCGAATATGCCCAGTCCTGTTTGAGATCGGCGAGGGATACAAACGGGATGTTTCGCTTTTTGGCGATTTCCTGAAGCACCGAGTTGATTTCCGTTAGTGAATCACGATGCAGCCTTAATTTTTCCGGATCCTCGCCTGGACGTTCAAAACGTGGCGGAGCGCCGAGAATGAGAAAGCGGACACCTCCTCCCGTGGATTTGGGAGCCTTTTCTATCAAGCGTTCCAGGTCGTCCCCGAACTGCTTTGCGGGTTGACCGCCGGGAAGTGACGCCGCCATGCCGTAACCCAGAAGCACGACGGTAGGTTTATAGGTCGCGAGCTGGATTTGCAACTGCTGCCATCCTTCATCCGGCGTCTCGCTGCCCGCCATGACAAGGCTCAAGCCGTTGCGTGATTCGCCTGCAGGTGTATCGGCGCTCCAGCCGAGATTGCGGAAGATGACGGAACGGTCCGGAAATTGGGTGGTCGCAGCGATTTCGAGCCATCCTGCGTACTGTTCGCGCTCGATCAAAGCGTCTCCTAACATCGCAACCCGATCTCCATCTCTCAATTCAAATGCAGGTGCGGAAAAGGCTGAAACGGCGAGCGAAACCAATAATCCGGGAAAATATGAATATCGCATGGGTATCTGCTCAAGGTCTGGGCTTCTGAACGTGGATCAAGGTGCCTTTCTTGCTTGCGGTCAATACATCCGGGAGACCGTCGCCGTTCAAGTCACCTGTCGGCACCCTCAGGCCGACACCGGAGTCACCGTGAATGACCTTGGGTTCGAATTTTACGTTTCCTCCCTCCCGAATCACCTTGATCCAAAACAACAACGCGGGGTCGTTTCCACCGGGATCTCCGCCGGTTCCATCCGGCTTCGGTGAGTGCGCCCACCAACGTTTCCCGGTGATAATATCTTTCTCGCCGTCTCCATCCACGTCGAGTAGCTCAACCCCATGGAGCTGGCTAACGACCAGTTCGCCTGCCGATGTCGCCGCTTCTTTCGTTAGAATCCGATGCTCGGTCCAGCCTTCAGCGGTTTGCTCGAACCAGGAAAGACCGTAGGCGTGGGGATCGCTGACGTTGAGAATGTCATTTTTCCCATCGCCATTGAAATCATGAACAAACATTTGAGCCCCGCCATTGGAATTGAAGTTGATAGGGTTTAATTTCCACTCGCCGCCCGCAGCAGCTGGATTCTTCCACCATCCGCGGCGATCCAGTAAGTCGGGCTTTCCGTCTCTGTCCACATCGCCAATACCCAGCCCATGTGTATAGCGCTGAACCGATGCGTCCGGTGGGGTCACAGCGGTAAAATTCCACGGTTGGGTGGGATCGGCGGGCGGCGAGGCATATCCAAACGAACCTTTGTGGGCGTAGACGGCCTCCGGTTTTCCATCGCCCGTTAGATCGGCCCAGGCCGGGGACTCGCCATCCGCACCGTCCATGATGGGGTGGCTTTTCCAATGCTCTTTCCCGCCTTTGGGATTTTCAAGCCACCACGCCTGTTTGCCGGGCCAGCCGTAGATGAGCAAATCGCTCCAACCGTCGCCATTGATGTCCGGCGCATACATCAGGAAGACCTCGGAATAACCCACCGGCGGTATGGCCTGTGGAGGGTAAATCTCGTGCCTTGTTTTGAAATCAGGGCCAGCATACCAGAACGGTCCCGAGACGACATCCATCTTTCCGTCCTTGTCGATGTCAATAATGGTCCCACCTTCCGAGTAAAAAAGCGGGTCAAGCTGGATGGTTTCCCAACCAACCTCCGCATGGATGGTTCGAGCGAGTAAAGTGATTAGCAGAAGTGTGGATTTCATCATAAGGATTTCAGAACGTGTGAGGACGGCAGGCTTACCATTTCAAGCGCGAATCCCCCTCATTTTTTTGACCGGCGTTTGCGAGTCCGGTATTGGGTGGGGGTGCACTGGAAGATACGACGGAAGATACGGTTGAAAAAAGAAATCTGGTGAAATCCGCAGCCGAAGGCGATGTCGATGATCGGATGTTCGGTATCGATCAACTCGCGGCAGGCAGCCTGCAAACGGAGGTGGGTGACAAAATCGCTGAAGGACTTGCCGGAGTGTTTCTTGAAGAGCCGCGAAAATGTCGGCTTGCTCATCGAGGTAATTTCCAAAAGCTCTTCGAGCCGGATGGGTTCACGAAATCCGGAAAGCAAATGGTTCACCACTTCCGCCATCGCTTGCTGGTGCGTGGAGGCCGTGGGCAGGGAAAACACGCTGGTCGAAAGCGGCCGACGATCTTTTTCAGGCGCACCTCCCATGAATGCGAATATCCGCAGTAGAAGACCGAGTTGGTCGGTGCCGCCTGTTCGCGCCAGGTCGTGCAACCGGGCGCTGAGCGCGGTCGCCGTGGTCCCCGTGAATCGGAGGCCCCGGGAGGCGTTAGAGAAGAGTGATTGAAGTGCGACGTTTTCCGGAAAGGCCCAAAAGGGATGGTTTTTCGGGAAACTCCATTGGACGGAGAGGCCGCTTGAGATACCGTGCGTATGCCAGTAGTGAGGTAGTTTCTCACCGAGCAGCACGAGATCGCCGGGCGCGAATGGTGCGATGTCATCGCCGACGAAGCGGGTGCCTTCGCCGGTGATG
>JACMMB010000335.1 GCA_014379305.1 Akkermansiaceae bacterium | reverse complement strand
GAAAGCATTTTCGCAAAATTGGTTTTTGGTCGAGAGGCCGTGGCAAATGTCGGATACCACCCTTTTCACGTCAAACGTGTAACCCTCTCCCAAATGGGGGGTGATCCATTCAACTGGTCGCTGGACGGCCGTGGTTTGTCGCCGGTTCCTACTTGGTGCTAAAGGTCTATTCACGCCCGGCCTTCACCGAGGTAGCAACTTTCACGCATGCGGGCACCAGCACGTGGGAAGTGAACTCGGTAGATTTTACGAACGATTTCGCCTCGGGTGAGCTGCTCATGCTTTCCGGTTCGGGGTCTGGCACGAGCGGCACGATGCTATTTCATCGGCTGTGCGGAGGAGTGTGAACCCGTGGCAGGCAAACTGGCAGTTTAGCGCGTCGGTATCTGTTCGATAGGTAGTCCCGAACCGCTCGAACCGCTCGAACCGCTCGGAGGGCGAAGGCCTGCGGGCCATTGAATTTTTCGACGTCCGGGAAGACAAGATCTCATGGCGGGTGATGAAAGAATAGCGCAGATTGCCCGCTTCGATGCTCCGCAACTGGAGATGCCCTTCCAACAATCCGACGTGACCCCATCTGGTCGTTATGGAAGCTGAAGGCGCGCACGACCGTGTGGCACAGGGTCTTTATGGACCTCACATCCTTTACGAATGATGGAAGCACGGGCAATGTAAGCTCGGTGATCGACGGGATCAAAAATTGGGCGAACGTTGCTGAATTTGCAGCGTCTGGTGGCTCGGTCGTGCAAGCGTCCCCGCTCTACGGGCGGACAGTCCGGAATCAATCCGCAAACCAACGACCCGCGAGTGGTGCAGTTGGGAGTAGATGAGGCGTCCGTGACATTGCATTGGGAAATTCCATCGTCAGTTTCTGGATCGTCGAAAATATTTGCCAGACTTCGTGAAGAATTGCTTAGGGGCGTGAATTTCAACCAATTTAGGTTTCAACGAGATGATTTAGAGGCATGCACTTACAGGGAGCAGCAGTTTCTCACTCATTTGATGGGTGCCATCTCCCATATAGGGTACAATTTTCTTCTTCTGATTCACACATTTCAATTCACCAATCTTACTGTTCTCCACAGCATGAATCCTGAATTTTTTAATCGACTGCATTTCCACCTCCGTATCACCGGGCTTGCCTGTTTGGGATTTCTGACAGCATCGGTTTCCGCCCAGGATAAACCTGCGGAATTTGGTCCGACTTACCGCCGGTCATGGATCGGGAATACCTTCGGCAGTGGCGGCTCCAAAAATGCCAAGCTGATTCAAAACAACGTCGTCGCGATGTGGGTGGCACCGGACGGACGTTGCTTCACTGCATCCAGTTGGGATGAAGCAAAGCAGGAGGGCGGAATCTACAAAGACGGCGATGTCGTGGGTTCTCTGCCGAACCTCCATCCCGATGAGGGTGGGAGCTGGGGCATGGGGGTTTCCGCCATCACCGGCGATAATTCTTCGGTTTATGTGGGCGTGGGGAAAAAAATCCGCAGATATTCGCTCGCGGGCGGTCACTCCGCCTTCGAAGGTGGTGAAGGCAATGCCAAGAATGAATTCGCTGTTTTCAAGGGAAGCGGGTATATCTGGGGACTAAGTTCGGACTCGAAAAACGAGCGGATTTTCGCCACCTTCCGGGGCCAAAAAACCGGGGCAAAGGACAAAACGCCCGCAAGCCCGGCTCCCCCGGACGAGGTCGCGGTGGTCGATGCGAAAACGATGAAGGTGCTGACCAACTGGCCACTTCCGAGAGCAGGTCGCAGCGCCGTCGCAGCGGATGGAACTTTATGGATCGCCCAAGAGGCGGACCTTTCGGGGGGGATCGCGGGGAAAGTAATCCACTTCGCGCCCGATGGTAAATTGCTGCCGCATGCGATTGCCGACGTGCAGGGCTTCACTCCTACGGCGTTGAATTTCGATAGTGCTGGCCGGTTGCTGATCGCCGACAACGGGCCGGATCAACAAGTGAAGATTTTCGATGTGAGCGGCGAACCCAAACAAGTGGAAACATTCGGGACAAAAGGCGGCATATTCTCGGGAACACCGGGGGAAGTGAAGCCGTTGAAATTTTGCGGACTCACAGGAGTGGGCGTCGATGGCGCAGGAAACATTTGTGTTGCGCAGAATCGCTTTGGTCCGGAAGTGAACGGCAGTCAGGGCGCGGGCTGCCTGATTGAAAGCTATAAACCCGATGGATCGCGGAATTGGCAAGTGCATGGGCTGGAATTTGTCGATGGTGGTGACTTCGTGCCGAATACAGATGGCGGACAAATCTACTCGAAATACACCCGCTACGCCATGGACTACACCAAGACCGCACTTGGGTCAGAATGGAGTTACGGGGCACACACTCTCAATCAGTTCAAATATCCTAACGACCCGCGTTTCCTTCACCGCAACGACCATTTCGATTTCAGCACCACCGCATTCGTGAGAATTCTATCTGGCAAGAAATTTGTATTTAATACCAGCATGTGGGCGAGGCGGCTTGAAGTCTATCGTTTCAACGAGGCGACCGACGGCGAAATTGCGATACCCTGTGGCTTCATCAGGGGCGGCGGGGGCGGCCTGACGAATGCTCCCGCGAGCGGCGAACACATGTGGCGCGATCTCAACGGCAATGGCAATCCGGAGACCAACGAGTTTTCGCAAAAGCCTGGCGGCGGCAATGCCGGCGGCCACGCCGATACTCTGCTTGGCTGGTGGATCGACGATAACGGAGGAATGTGGCAAGGCGTAACCTGGAATCCGAATCAACTGCGATATCTGCCTTTTGGTGGTCTCGACGTAAATGGCTGTCCGATCTGGAGCTATAGCACCATGCAGATTTTCACTGCGCCGGCGCCTTTTGCCGGCAATGGTCCAGGAATTTCTCGGGTCCAGTATTCTGCGGATACCGACACGCTTTATCTCACCGGCTTCACCAGTACCGAGCCGGCACCGAAGTCGTACTACGTGAAACTCATCGGTCGCGTTATTGCCCGCTATAACGGCTTTCTCGCCGGCAACCGCAGCCCGACGTGGGTAACCAAGTTGTGGGACTCGACCGGAAGCGGCGACAAAAGCCCGGTCTCGATGCGCGGCGCGGGAGATTTTCTGTTTGTCGGCTACGATGGCCTGCCCTATCAGCCTGACAGCGGTTTTGTGAGGATCTTTCGCAGCTCGGATGGCGGGTATGCAGGGCGCCTATGGGCGGGCCCGAACGCAAGCGGACGGATGGACGTCACTTATGGCGTGAGCGCCCTACAACGATCTAACGGTGAATATCAGATTCTTGCCGAGGATGACTGGTATGCCCGGCAAATGTTATATCGTTGGAAGCCATCCACCGAAAAACCTGCGACACCCGTGGTGGAGGCCATATCTGGCAACAGCACAGTATCTTTGAAGTGGAAACACGCTCCTGGCGCTTCCTATTACGCAGTGGAAAGGGCTGAGAAGATCGACGGTCCATATACCACTCTCATTCACGATTCGGAAGCCCCGGGTTTCTTTGAGGCCAAACTCACAAATGGCGTGGTTTATTTCTATCGAGTCACGGCAGGAGGCCCGGCCGGAGTGGCACGATCCGTCCCGATCCGCGTTGCACCGTCAGCAGACAAGCCGATCAAAATCGATTGCGGCGGGCAGGGGTATGGAGACTGGAGCGCAGATGCTTATCACGATGGGAAACATCCTTTCGTAACCGCGGCGACGATTGACACATCTGCCGTTGGCGCGGTTCCGCCGAAAATCTATCAAACTGGTCGCGGTGGCGTATTCAGTTACAAGATTCCGGGACAAGTGCCAGGTCGCAGTCACCTCGTGCGTCTGCATTTCAGCGAACATGAAGTCGGATTGGTCGCGTGGCGGAAATTCAATGTTTCAGTGAACGACGTACCCGTTCTCAAAGAATTCAACATCGGCAAAGAAACCGGTAACCGTGGTAATGCCGCAGTGATCAAGGAATTGCCCGGTATCAAGGCGGATTCCAAAGGTGAGATCATCATCCAATTCACCGATGCCGCCCGCTTCGGTGCATCCGTTAGCGGTATCGAAATAATTCCGAACTAACTAACTGAGCTCAAGTGATCGGCAACCTATCCAAGAAACAATTTGTTTTAGTTTCGATTGATTGATTGGACCTAAATAGGAAAAATGCGTTGCGCATCTTTGATCGCCACCCTGAACCAAATCCACATATACTATGAAAAAAACCGCTTTATGGATCATACCAGCCTTGGCGTTGACGGTCAGCCAAGCAAACGCCCAAGAATCCCACACCTCCTACGTGAGGCCGATGATCGGAACCTCCGGCCACGGACATGTGTTCCCAGGGGCCTCGGTTCCATTCGGCATGGTCCAACTCAGTCCCGACACCGGAAACGAAGGCTGGGATTGGTGCTCAGGTTATCACTACTCGGATAGTAGCATCATGGGATTCAGCCACACCCACATTAGCGGATCGGGAAGAGGCGACCTGCTCGATGTCCTATTGATGCCCACCACTGGAAAAATCCAACTTGATCCCGGATCAAAAGCCAATCCCGACGAGGGATACCGCTCGCGATTTTCGCATGAAAGGGAAACCGCCAAGGCTGGCTACTATGCGGTGCATCTCGATGATTATGATGTGAAAGCAGAGCTCACAGCATCGCCCAGGGCTGGCTTTCATCGTTATACTTTTGAGGAAAAAGGCCAAGGCAATGTGGTGATCGACATGGCTCACAGCTTTAAGACAGATCAGATTCTGGACGGTTCTATCCAAATTAAGGAAGAAAACTTGGTAGTCGGTTCTCATAAATCGAAAGGGTGGGCCGAGGGCAACGAAAAAGATTTCGTGGAACACGAAGTCTTCTTTGCTGCTCGTTTTTCCCAACCGATCACAGGCGTAGTTTTCCAAACCGACGGCAGCATCAATGATCAAATCCGCAAATCCACAGGCAAATCCGTCAAAGCCGGGTTGACTTTCGATGTCTCCCCAGAAAAACCGCTGCTGGTCAAAGTCGGGATTTCAGGAGTCGATTTGGATGGTGCGCTGCGTAATCTGGATGCAGAAATTCCCGATTGGGATTTCGACAAAATCGCCGCCAACTCTATCAAACAGTGGAATGAGACACTCGGACGCTTTGAGGTGAAAGACAACGATGAGTCGGCGAAAGAAACCTTTTACACCGCAGTCTATCGCGCCTGCCTTGCCCCATACACGGCGAATGACGTGGATGGACGATACATGGGATCAGACCACAAAATTCAGAAAGCCGATGGATACACGAACATGACAGGCTTGTCGCTGTGGGACACTTTCAGAGCTGCAAATCCGCTCTACACTCTAATCGCTCCCAAGGTCACGAGTGACATCGTTCAATCAATGTTAGCTCAGCATGATGAATACGGTTTACTTCCCGTCTGGTCGCTCTGCAACAGCGAAACTAACTGTATGATCGGCTATCACTCGATCCCCGTGATCGTGGATGCCTATTTGAAAGGCATCCCCGGATTTGATGCGGAAAAAGCATTCACCGCGATGAAAAAGAGCGCCATGCAAGACGACTTCGCAATCAAACATCTCAAAGCCTACAATTATATTCCGCGCGACCTGACGGAACACACTTCTGTGGCGATGACTCTGGAATACGCCTTTGACGACTACTGCATCGCTGTCATGGCTGAAAAGCTTGGCAAAAAAGAGGATCACGCCTATTTCACTAAGAGATCGCAGGCTTTCAAGAATGTGTATGATACTTCTATCGGATTTATGCGCGGCAAGGATTCTAAAGGTGAATTCCGCAAGGATTTTGATCCTTACAATGCGGTGAACGCCACCAGTGATTTTATAGAAGGAAATTCATGGCAATACACCTGGTTCGTGCCGCATGACATCCCAACTTTGATCGCAGGCATGGGAGGCAAGGAGCCATTCGTCAAACGTCTCGACGAACTTTTCTCCGTTAGCTCGAAATTAGATAAAGACACACCGAAGGATGTGAGCGGACTAATTGGCCAGTATGCCCATGGCAATGAACCGAGCCACCACGTCGCCTACCTGTTCAACTGGGGCGACACGCCATGGAAAACGCAAGAGCGGGTCAGCCAGATTTGCAGGGAACTCTACAGCAACAAACCCGACGGACTCTGTGGCAACGAGGACATGGGACAAATGTCAGCATGGTATGTCTTTAGCGCGCTCGGTTTTTACCCGGTGAATCCGGTTGACGGGAAATATGTTTTTGGCACTCCGGTTTTTGATGAAGTTTTAATGAATCTCCCAAATGGCAAAAAATTCGCCGTCAAAGCCACCGGTCTCTCGAAAAAGAACATTTACATCAAACAAGTCCTTTTAAATGGCAAATCCTATCAGAAAGGCCACATCACTCATGCCAACATCCTCGATGGCGGCGAAATCGAGTTCATTATGAGCGACAAACCCGGTATGGTTTTCCAGATGGACTGAAGCCATTCTAAAGCACCGGGAACAAGCGGCATAAAGCGAAATTGCCGACAGTTGCAAATTTCAATTGGAAATTCCATGCCCCGGACGCTGTACACCTCTCCCGCATGAGCGTTAACCTAAGTCTTGGCTCGCGATTCTTTTGGAGTTCGCCGATGGCGAGCATCAAGGCCATGCGGGCGTTCGCCTGAGCGATGGCTTGGGGGGAACCGACTGCCGAAGAACGCAAGCTGATCGTAATTAGGGACTACAAGCCAACGGTGATCACGCTCAGCAGGATCATGAACAACAAAGTCACCACCAAGGCAAATCCGTCTTTGAACTTCGCGGCGGATGGGGTTTTAGTTATTATTTGAAGTAGCATACTTGATGGGTTCAAGTAGGCGTCTGGTTTCGGCAATTGCGTTTTCTGCGACCGTTCGTTGGATTGATGCTGAGATCAATGTCACTCATCAGCCTAATATAGATTGTAAATACTAGATATTTCCATTGGAATGAGAGTTACCACGGAATGAGTTTTCTATCTGTCTTTGGAACAGCCAAGATGGATCGTCAAAAAGTTGATCCGATCTTGCCATACGTCACACCCCCGGTCGGGGGAGGAGTCTCGTAGGGTGCCCAAAAGCAAACTCGGCCAAGTTATTAGCTACGCCACCTCTAGAACTTCACGAGTTGATCCCAGCGCCCGCACCTAGGATGCCGCATGCTTGGAATCCATGAGAAATCCCGTTGCAGGCAGCAATTTTTATTTGCAATTTGCTCTTCCTTAAGGGTTAATGGAGAGTAGAGTTTTGATTATCCGATATTCTCGCCCGCACGGGTGTGGCGGAACTGAAGTTTGGCCAGACGATCATCAATTCGCAGGAGCTCAACGGCGCGCTCGACGAAGTCCGCTTCTACCACCGCGCTCTGACCGTTTCGGAAATCCAGACCCTCGCGACCGCGCCGGCTACCGGCAGCGCGCCCGCGATCACCGTGCAGCCCGTCGCGCAAACGATTGAGGCCGGACAAACGGCGACCTTCTCTGTGACCGCGACTGGCAGCCCCCTCACGTATCAATGGTTGAAAAACGGCGTCGCAATTTCCGCGGCCACCGCCGCGAGCTATACCACGCCGGCGAACGCGCTCGCGGATGGCGGCGCTGCATTTTCCGTCATCGTCTCAAACCATCTCGACGCAGCCTTGAGTTCGTCCGCCGGGTTGAGCGCGCAGCTTCGATCCTTTGCGGCGCTCTTCACCCCGGAGGAAGTCGCGGCCGGCGATACCGGGATCAGCGATGACTTCGATTCCGACGGGCTCCGTATCGGCGTCGAATTCCTCACTGGCACCGATCCGCGCGCCTCCACTTCGGCCAGTTCCATCCAGACCGGCACCCATTTCGAGGCCGGCGCCGAGTATCTCGAGCTGACCTATGTGCAGGACCTGAACGTCAACGCCTCCGGCGACGTCCAAGTCTCCGGCGATCTCCAGACGTGGCTCTCTGGCGTGCCAAACACCATCGTGCTTTCCGATCAAACGCTGGGCAATATCCGCACCGTCGCCGTCCGCGACTGCAGCCCATTCGCCGGCCATGCGCGCCGCTTCATCCGCCTCCAGGTAAATATCCCCGCCAACTAAATCGGAGGACTCACCGAAAGGGGAAACTTCCCTGTAAACCGGCAACTCGCTTCCGGTCGCCGCGGATAGCGATATGCTGGCCCCCCGCTCATTCCCCAGACGTCCCCGCTGCCCCCGCCTTCGAATTGAAGAGCTCCACGCCGGCGGCGAGTATGTACAATTTCACTGGTTGGGGGTAGCGACCCGATCGGATCCCACGATACCAAGTGCTTTGGCTGACAGGGATGATTTTCAGAACATGAGGAAGTCGAAGGTAACCCTCGGTTAGATTTCCATGTTTCTCTCCATTGGTGGAGGGAGAGATCAATGAAAATCAGAGACACACGCGAGAGGTGCGTTCGGTTCCGCCTATCATCCTCTTCACCCTCGTCGAAAACTGCCGCCGCCTTGGCATTGACGCGAGGGGATACTTCGAAGTCGTCCTCACCCGTCTCCCCGCCATAAAAGCGAACGAAGCAGTCAGCCTCACCCCCGGCAATTGGCTCAAAGCCCGCCACGGTAAATCGCAGCGCCAAGCAGTCTGAAAGCAAACCAGTCAGGGAATTGGAAACTATGACTGCTATGCACCTATCGTATCAAATCCATCCGCAAGGCGCTTCAGACCCCGCTTACAGTGCAGCAACGTTAAACCAATTTTTGGGCGATCTGTCTCAAATCCCGCATTAGAGTTCGATGTCTACCGAACTCGGAACTCTGCAACAACAAAGTGGAAGCTTGATTGGTGATCGGCTGGTCAAGAAGTCCGTGGCTGCGGTGAAACTTGGGATATCGCTGCGGACAGTCGATCGTCTCATTCAAAAAGGAGTTTTAGAAAAGGTTTTTGTCGGGAGTTCGCCACGGCTCCGGCTGAGCCAGTTGGACAGGTTGGTTGAGCGGGGCAGTTGAATCTGATTTTTCAAAGGGATGCTACGGTCACACTTCTATCATCCCTTCGATCTCAAATCGAGTCGAGACGTGGATAGTTTGCTAGGCGGGGACATTCAGCTTTGGCGTGACCTTCTCCTTTTTATCCACGTAAATCGCGGCAGTGATCTGGATGTCGCCATGGCGGAGGTAACGCGATGCCGCGTAGATGCCTTGGTTGGCTGCGATAATGCTGCCTACCTCCTTGCGAAGTTCGTGGATCGGCTTGATTGCTTTGATGCCCTGCGCCTTGAGCCAT
>JACMMB010000334.1 GCA_014379305.1 Akkermansiaceae bacterium | reverse complement strand
TGACTGGCGGGGGCGACGAAAGCGTTGCGACTTTTTCTGACCGTCACGCGAAGGGCATGCCTGATACTGCCGCGTTTGAGCTCGTCAAAGCGGATGATTGCGGGAAAAATAGGCAGCCCGGCAGCATCGCTAGAGGTCCAGCCGAGGGGGCGGGACTGGTTCGATTTAAGATCGAAAAAAGATGCCTGCCCCGCGTGCCAGCCGTCGCCGGTTCTCTTTAAGGCGTAAAATTCCCAAAGCGTCCGGTTGACGGGATCGACGACGATGGCATGGCGGTCGCCACCCAGGTTCAAGGAGTCGCGTTGCACATCTTCGAGCGAGATGGCGGCATGTTCGCCGCGTTTGTAGTAGGCGGGCCAACCCTCAATGGGGACATTGTCGGGGACAGGATAAGGACCCGGATCCGACTCCTCCGCAAATTCCCCGAGCTGAATGGGAATCTTTTTTTGATTCGGAGGAACAAGCACAAATGCCATATCCGGGTTGTAGCGGAGTGGGTTATCGTTTCCAACGGAAGCTACGATCTTCTTGGAGTCGGGATGTAACGGCCAATCTTTGACAACTTGATTCCAAGCGTTGTCAGCCGGGAAAACTTCGAGAGTTGAGAGAATTGCGTCGGCTTCGGGGGTATTGAAAAGCAGTGGAGTGCTCAGCGGGGGTAGCCTTTCTCCAAAGATGCTTGAAAGGGATAGAAGCAGACAGTAAATGGTTTTCATTTTTTAAAAAATGAATCATTTATTTCGCAGCCACAAGCTTTTGAGAGGTAGCAGTGGATTTTATTGGGAGGCAGAGAATTGCTTCGCTAATCAGGAAGAATAAAACGGCGAGGAGAAATGACCGCCACATATCGGTGGAAAGCGAAGAGTCGCCAACTTGGCCGGCTTGATCGAGAAGGCGGTAGTCGGTGCCTTCCAGCATGGCGTCGAGATTGTCCTTGCTTGCAATCTGGAGATCGTTTTCGGCCAAGGGGCGATTGATAGCGATAAGGCGCTCGCCAATACGGAAGACTCCAGCCTCGTACGGTGAATTTTCGGCTGCGTAATCATCGATACGGGTTCGGCTTTCTCCGGCGAGAAGGTTTGTGCCATCCGCTCCGACTTCGGCAAGGTAGGATGAATCGAAGCGATCGGCACCCAGGGCCAGGATACGCTGGGCGAGGGGAAGCAGGACATCGGCATCGCCGAGGTTTGACCATGTATAATCAGGGATGGAACTGACAAACCAAAGGGTGCCGCGATCGACAATCCGGCGTGTGAGAAAGGTTTCGCCATCCTCCCAGCGGGCGAGAACGGCTGCATCGCCTGTGGGACTCGAGCGTTTGATGGCCCGGAGTCGCTCGGCGGGGATCGGGGAGCCATCGATGCCGTCGCGCAGGGGGCCATCTGTTTTGTTCCAGTCCTGGAGGATGAAGAATTTCCCTGATTCGGCTAGGGTAACAGGCCCCCATTGCATCCCAAGAAAGCTTTCGGGGGACGGGGTTTCGCTGGGGAGAAAGACGACTTGGCCACCACTGGAGAGAAATCGTTCAAGGGCTTGCACGTTAGCTCCGACTGGCAATGGGGAAGCCCATAGGATCATGGCTACGTTTGAGGTGTCGGCGTTGGAGAATTGTGCCGGGTCGATGCGCTCGACGGATTGTTTTTCAAAACCCGGCGGGGCGGCGGCGAGGGAAAGATAATCCCCGGCTTCTCCCGGAGTCGCGACAACGAGTGACTTAATGGAACGGGCGGGACCATAAGCGAAAAAGGCCGTGTTATCCCGGACGTTGCCGTCAGCAGGAATAGAGATCCATCCGTGCCCGGTTGCATCGCTTTCCGACAAGGAGATGCGTTTTTGGAAACGGAGGGATTGGCCGGGGAGAATGACCGTTTCGCTACTGCGTGCTCCGTTGGTATTGATGGTGAGAGGCAGAGAAATCGAGCCACGGTCTTCTTCGGAGCGGATGAGTTCGAGATCGAGGAGCAGGCCATCGGCAAGACGGCGGGTTCCAACCAGGCGTAGGCCGACATTAGGCGCGGCGCTGCCGGTGAGGGAAAGAATTCGAACGGCGCATTTCTGATGAAGGGAGGCAAGGGTAGCGCGAACCGCTGCCCATCGTTCATCATCGGGTCGCCAGTTTGATAACTGCAAATCAGAGGCAAGCCAGATTTCCGACCGTCCGGTTGATCTTGATAGATACTCCGCGGCGGTTGTCATCAGCGTCTTGAAATTGGCGGTAGAGTGCGTGGCGGCAGTGCTGGATATTTCAGCAAGAATATCCGGTGAGGGGACTTCCTGAGCTTTGCCGGAGGCGCTATCCAACAGCACAAGCCTTGGGTTTCCAAGATCGGTCAGGGCGTCGCGGACTTTCTGGAGGACTAGCTCGCGCTTTGTGGCTTGGCCATCGCCGGAACGGAGTTCCATGGAGGCGCTGCGGTCCAGGACGAGGACGACTGTATCAATTGTGCCGGCGCCCCAGCCAACGAGGCCCGATACCACAGGTCGGGCGGCGGCGAAGGCGAGGGCGGCAATGCCAAGGGCGCGGCATGTGAGGATGAGGATGTGGCGGAGTTTCTTCTTCCCCCGTGACTCGCGGGTGGCTTTCAGCAGAAACTGCATTGCCGCCCATTGGATGGTTTTATGACGCCGTTTGTTGAGAAGATGGATAATTACCGGGATGCTGGCGGCAGCCAAAAACCAGAGGAGAAATGGGGAGAGGAAAGTCATCAGTGCTTCGCTTTGGGGATGCGGGCGGTGAGAAACTCGCGGAGTAGAGGCTCCAGAGGCCTATCGGTAGTGACTAGTTGGTAATCGGCGGCGGCGTCGTGTGCCTTTGCCCGAACGGATATTAGAAAATCCTTAAGCGCGGTTTGATATTCGTCGGCGATGAGATTTGGTTCGGCAACGATGATGGTGCCGTCTTCAAGATCGACGAAGCGGTGAGGTCGGTCGAAGTTAAAGCCGATCTCCTGAGGATCCATCAGATGGAAGAGGGAGATATCGTGCTTGCGGTAGCGGAGATGCTGAAGCGCATCGCCGAGTGCGGCGGTGTCGGTAAAGAAATCGGAAAGAATGACAACGAAGGCCCGCTGGCTGATTTTTTCAGCAATGGTGTGAAGAGCTTCGATGAGGCCGGTTTCGCCAGATGGTTCCACTTTTCCGAGCGTGGTGAAAAACCGCTCAAGGTGCGCGGCGCGGCGGCTGGGCGGGACCTCGAGATAAAGCTTGTCCGTGCAGATGGATAAGCCGGCGGCATCGCCTTGGTTGACGAGAAGATAGGCGAGGGAGGAAGCGATGCGGCGGGCGTATTGGATTTTCGTTTCCTGACCGGGACTGTGGAAATTCATGGAGCCGGAGGCATCGACGACAAAGTAGGCACGCAGGTTGGTGTCCGCTTCAAATTCCTTGATGTAGAATCGATCCGAGCGGGCGAATGCTTTCCAATCCAGGCGGCGGGTATCATCACCCGGGACGTATTTCCGGTATTCGGCGAATTCGACGGAGGAGCCGCGGTGAGGCGAGCGGTGTTTCCCGGCGACATTGCCCATCATCGGAACCCGCGACTCGATGGGCAGCGAGCCGAGGCGGGAGAGCAGGATGTTGTCGATGAAGGAGTGAGGCACTCAGGTCGGTAGTTTCGGATTGGTTTAACCGCAGAACATCTTGGTGAAAATGCATGTGGAGAATTACTCCTCGCGCATTTCAGAAATGAGCCTGGCGACGATTTTCTTGGAAGTCATGCCTTGGGATTCGGCGGAGAAGTTGGTAATGACGCGGTGGGTCAGGACCGGGGAGGCGACGGCTTCGAGATCTTCAAGGGATGCCATGTAATTGCCGCGCAGGGCAGCGCGGGATTTGGCGCCAAGAATGAGATATTGGACGGCGCGCGGGCCTGCGCCCCAGCCGACGGTATCCTTGATCCATTGAGGGGATTCCGGCTGATCGGGGCGGGTTTTACGGACGATTTGGACGGCGTAATCGTAAAGGTGTTCGGGGACCGGGACCCGGCGGACGAGTTGCTGGAAGGCGATTATTCGCTCGCCGTCGATCAGTTTGGCAAGCGCGTGTTTGGCGGCACCGGTTGTTTCGCGGGCGATGCGTTTTTCCTCTGCCGCGGAGGGGTAGTCGACTTCAATGAGGAACATGAAACGGTCGAGCTGTGCCTCAGGGAGGGGATAGGTGCCTTCCTGCTCGATCGGGTTCTGGGTGGCAAGGACGAAAAACGGAGGTTGCAGAACGTAGGTTTTGCCCAGGACGGTGACTTTGTTTTCACCCATTGCCTCAAGCATCGCTGACTGGGTTTTGGCAGGGGCGCGGTTGATTTCGTCGGCGAGGACTAGATTGGCGAAGACCGGGCCTTTAACGAACTCGAACTCACGTTTGCCACCGGCTCCGGATTCCTGGATGATGTCGGTACCGGTGATGTCGGCTGGCATCAGGTCGGGGGTGAACTGGATGCGGTTGAAGGAAAGATCGAAGGTCTGCGCGACAGAGGAAACAAGTAAGGTTTTCGCAAGGCCGGGAACGCCCATCAGGAGAGCGTGACCGCGGGCGAAGAGACAGATGGCGAGTTTTTCGATCACATCGTCTTGGCCAACAATTGTTTTCGCCAGCTCGGCGCGAAGGGCTTGGTAGGTGCTACCCAGTTCATCAATGGCGGCCACATCGTCTGGAGGAAGATGGTAGTGCGCGTTTTCTACGATCGCTTCTTCAAGGGTCTCAACAGGGAGTTCGGCTGAGATTTCTTCGGGTGCTTCTGAGTGGGTATCCATGGATGCGGTGATGCTTTGGCGAAGCTACGGAGCGGGGGATTTTTGTCGAGGAGTGATGCGGCGGATTTGAAAGTCGGGTTAGACAACTGGATTCCCCGGAATAATGCCTGACATGGAGTTTTTTCCATTTCCGGCTTGCCAGATTACCGTCATCTGCTAAATCACCCGCCCCGCGGGGCTTCCGGTTTGTATCGGCATGCTTCGTTTCAAGTGAACTTCCGCATACAATGGCACGCATTTTAGGTATCGAAATCCCCAATGAGAAGCGCATCGAAGCTTCTCTCACATACATGTTTGGAATCGGACGTCCATTGGCGAGCCGCATTCTTGAACACGCCGGCATTGACCCGGATATCCGCACGGGCCAGCTCAGCGAGGATCAGCTGGTTAAAATCGCGCAGGTTATCCAGTCCGAATCCATCATGGTTGAAGGCGACCTCCGTCGTGAGCGCCAGTCCCAGCTCAAACGCCTTACCTCGATCAACTGCTATCGCGGCATCCGCCACAAGCGCGGCCTGCCTGTGCGCGGCCAGCGCACCCGCACCAATGCCCGGACCCGCAAGGGCAAGAAGAAGACGGTTGGCGTGAAGAAATAATCAGAGGCTTATAAATCATTTTTCAGGAGTTTAACAGCTCCTGCCAGTTCCCGACATATGTCAGAAGAAACAAACAACCAAGAAGCTGAAGAAGTAGCGGTCCCCGCTGCCGAGGCTAAACCCGAAACCCCGGCAACCGCTCCTGAAGCAAAGCCGGATCAAGCTCCTTCCGGCAAGGCCGGCAAGCCTAAAAAGGCTGGCGCTGCCGAAGCGCCCGCCGCTGCGAAACCGGAAATCGCGCCACCGGGTCTGAATCCCGACGGCACCCCCAAGAAGGAAGTTAAGAAAGATATCTTTGCTGAAATCGGGGGCGGGGAAGAGGAAATCAAAATTCACAAAGCCAAGGGTTCGAAGAACGTTTCACGCGGCATCGTCCACGTAAGTGCTACTTTCAACAACACTCTCGTGAGTGTGACGGATACCAACGGCAACTCCATCGGGTGGTCGAGTGCCGGCAAGATGGGCTTCAAGGGCTCCCGTAAGAGTACCGCATATGCGGCTCAAGTGGTTTCGCAAGATGCCTGTCGCCAAGCGATGGGTCACGGTCTCAAAGAGGTGGAAGTGCGCGTAAAAGGTCCGGGTTCCGGTCGTGAGTCGGCCGTTCGTGCCGTCCAAGGTCTGGGTCTCGATATTCTTTCGATCCGCGATGTAACTCCGATTCCGCACAACGGATGCCGACCCAAGAAAGCACGCCGCGTTTAATCCAATAACCAACTTTCCCAGATCATGGCACGCTACACAGGTCCCCGCACCAAAATATCCCGCCGCTTCGGCGTTTCCCTTTTCGGCCCCTCCAAATCCTTGGAGCGCCGCAATTTCCCACCTGGCCAGCACGGTGTCCGTGCCGGTCGTAAAAAGAAGTCGGAGTATTCCGTCGCACTCGGTGAAAAACAGAAGCTACGTTTTCAATACGGCGTCCTTGAGAAGCAATTCCGCGGTTACTATCAGGAGGCGGCCCGCCGCCGTGGTGTGACGGGTGTCATTCTGCTTCAACTGCTTGAATGTCGCCTGGATAATGTCTGCTATCGCGCGGGCTTTGGAAATTCCCGCCAAGCTGCCCGCCAGATGGTCAATCACGGCCACGTGCTGGTGAATGGCCATTGCGTCGATGTCGCAAGCTTTCAAGTAAAACCAGGCGACCACATCAGGGTGGGAGCCAAGCCTTCTTCCCAGCAACTGGTTCTGCGCATGCTCGATCTTACCCAAGCCGTCCCGGCAGTGGATTGGCTGGAAACGGATCGCGAGAAAATGGAGACAACCATGTCACGCATCCCGGAGCGTTCCGAGATTGATCCGCTGGTCAACGAGCAGCTTATCGTCGAGCTCTACTCCCGCTGATTTTTTCAAAAGGACAACTTTCCAAGAAAACGCCCGGATAAACTCCGGGCGTTTTTTTTGTCCAATGAGCGGATGATTGCTAAATGAGTTCGGCGGCAATTGGATCCACCAAAGGACGACCCAGGTGTGTGAGGTGGAGATGGGTAGGTCCAATCGTCAGGAGGTTTTCACTGGCCAGGCCTTTCGCTCTTTGAAGGGATTCCCGGTTCAGAAAAGCAAGGGGTATTCCATGGGTGGTGCGCAGGCCCATGGCGATCAGTTCGATGCGTCGCGACTCCGGGGAGAGGATTTCAGTTTCAAAAGTCGCGCGGCCGATGCTGGAAACCTGCCTGATGTAGGCGGAAGTGTCGGAGAGATTTTTTTCGCGAACGCCTTTGAGGGTGGAGACGGCGGAGGGGCCGAGACCGAGATAGTCCGAGCCGCTCCAGTAGCCTTGGTTATGGAGCGATTGGTGGCCGGGTCTGGCATAATTGGAGGTTTCGTAATGATCGTAGCCGGCGGCGGTGAGGAGCTTGTCAGCAAGATGGTAGTGGTCCGCATCGTGGTCCTCGTTTTCCTGATAAGTCCCATTTTGGAGGGATTCAAAGAAAGCCGTGTCTTCCTCATAGGTGAGATTGTAAGCCGAGATGTGATCGGGATTGAGGGAAATGGTGTGGAGAATCGTGCTTTCCCAGTCGGGAAGGGATTGTCCGGGGATGGAGAACATGAGGTCTATGCTGACGGACGCTATACCGGCGGCGCGGAGGGTTTGAATCGAAGCGGAAGCCTCTGCGGGAGTATGCTCACGTCCCAGAGCATCCAGCACGTGGGGGATGAAGGATTGGATTCCCAAGGAGACGCGGGTCACGCCAAGAGAGCGGAACAGGCGGGCTTTTTTGAGGTCAAAGGTGGCAGGGTTTGCTTCGAGGGTGACTTCCCGGAGTTGCGAGAAATCGATGAGGCTGTGGAGATGGGTGAAGAGGGCGGTGAGATGGGTGGATGAGAGAAAAGAGGGGGTTCCCCCGCCTAGATAAAGTGTGGTGGGTTGTGGCTGTAATGGCAGGCGAAGGGAAGCTTCGGTGTTCAATGCCTGGATGAATTCGCCGATGTTGGTGCTGCCGGGGGTGTGTTTATAGAATGAGCAATACGGGCAGATGCGATGGCAAAAAGGGATGTGCAGATAAACGAGCATCTATTTCCAGGCGCTGGATTCGAAACGGAGAAAGAATGACTGAACAACTAATTTTCCGCATGGGAGCGGATGCGCTGGATGTATTTTCCGGCAGCATCGGTCGTGTGGCGGGCGAGGTCGGTTTGCGGGCTGGAGAAGGGAGGCACGAACCAAGGGAACGAGCCGAGAAGATCAGTGATCACGGCGATTTCGCCATCGCAGGTGGCTTCACCGCAACCGATTCCGATGGTGGGAACGGAGATACTACGGGTGATTTTTTCGGCGGCTTCCGGGGTGACAGATTCCAGAACGATGGCGAAGACTCCTGCGGAGATGAGGGCTTCGGCGCCTTCGAGGATGGCGAGGGTTTGCTCAGGGGTTTTGCCTTTTTTGCGGTAACCCCCTTCCTCCAGGACACGCTGTGGCAACATCCCGAGGTGGCCACAAACAGGGATTCCGGCTTGGACGATGGCGCGGACTTTATCGGCTTGGCGGATGCCGCCTTCGAGTTTCACCGCATCGGCGCCAGCGGCGATGAGTTTTTTTGCGCTATCCAGAGCTTGGTCAGGGGTGTCATAGGTGTGAATAGGCAAGTCGGCGATGATCAAGGCCGCGGGTTTGGCCCGGGCCACGGCTTCCAAGTGGTGCAGGATGTGAGCGAGGGTGACATGGGTGGTATCGGGATAGCCAAGGACAACCATGCCTAGGGAATCACCAACGAGCAAGAGATCAATGCCTGCGCCATCGAGAAGGCGCGCCATCGGATAGTCGTAGCAGGTGAGTGCGGCAATAGAACCCGGACCCTTTTTTCCTGAGATGGCAGCGACTTTTTTTTCGGGACTCACTGGCTGGTAGGTTTCATGGGAATGAAAAAGCCTCCGGGAGCGAGGCTCTGAACGGAGGCTATGTTTCCACTGATAAATGGCGACCCGTAAGGGAGTCGAACCCTTCTTGCCAGGATGAAAACCTGGAGTCCTAACCGATAGACGAACGGGTCGTTAGTCGCAGCGCGGGCGGTAAGAAAGCTGAGCGACGGAATTGTTGCAAGAGTTTTTTTGGTAGAGGCGGGAAGTTTTTGAGTCGAGAGGATAGAGCCGGGCGGCGGATCGGCGCGTGACCATGGATCGTGATTACCTAAAGGCTTGATATGTGAAGGGGGGGGTGCATTGTCGCGGCCCGTCCAATGGCTGGTTCATCCTTTCAAGCACTTCCAGGTTTCCGAGATTTCACTCCTCGTGAATGCGCGGTGAGGAACTATTTGTTCGAGACGTGGAGGACTGTCGCGCGCCGCTACGGGTGTGTGGAATATGAATCGCCGATTCTGGAGGATACCGGATTGTATTTGAAAAAATCAGGTGGGGAGCTTTCCTCACAGTTGTTCCGTTTTGAGGACCAGGGCGGGCGGGACGTAACCTTGAGGCCGGAAGTGACGGCGTCTTTGGCGAGGATCGTCGCCGCCGAGCAGAGGCAGTATCCGAAGCCATTGAAGTGGTTTGAGATCGGACAGTGTTTTCGTTACGAGAAACCGCAGAAGGGGCGGGGTCGGGAGTTTTATCAGTTCAATGTGGATATTCTCGGCGAGGCCGGGCCGGGTGCGGATGCGGAATTGATCGCGCTGGCGATTGAAACGATGCTGGCGTTCGGTTTTACGGCAGCGGATTTTCTGGTGCGGGTTTCGGATCGGAATGCTTGGCTGAAGTTTGCTGAGGAAAAAGGGATTGAGGCGGAGAAGATGGCGGCGTTTCTCGGCTTGGTGGACAAGCTCGAGCGGGAGAAGCCGGAGGTATTGGCGGAAAAATTAGCGGGCTTCGGCATGACCCTGGAGGAAGTGGAAGCTTTTGTATCGAATCCGGAAAACGCTTCAGACACTTATGATCTCATCCGCGCGGATCTTGAGGCCCGTGGATTCGGTGATTTCTTGGAGCTGGATCTTTCGATAGTGCGGGGATTGGCGTATTACACCGGAGTGGTTTTCGAAATCCACGACGCCAGGAAATCGATGCGCGCTGTCGCGGGCGGGGGTCGATATGACACGCTGATCAATATCATTTCGGATGGCGCGGTCGATCTTCCAGCAACGGGGTTTGCGATGGGTGATTATGTGATCAGGAATCTGATTGAGGAAACCACGCACGCGGCGATGCAGATGGAGGTGTGGCTGCAAAGAAACGGGGCTGGTTGTGAGGTCTACGTGGTTATTCCGGATGAGGTTCGGCGCGGAGATGCGCTCAGGCTGGCGACGAGATTACGTCAGGCAGGCCTTTCGGTGGATCTGCCGTTAAGCCATGCAAAGGTCGCAAAGCAATTTCAAGCGGCGGAGAAATGCAGGGCTAGGTTTGCGGTCATCATTGGGGAAGAATATCCACTGGTGAAGATCAAGGTATTGGCTTCCCGGACAGAGGAGTCATGCGATGCAAGTATGTTGGTGGAGTGGATGTTGCGGCGGATTTCAGAGCCGGATGGACCACTGCTTGCTTGAAATTTCCATTCAGAATTTGAGCTTAGAAACAGAAATATGCGTAGTCATCATTGCAGCGAGTTGAGGGAAAGTGATTTGGGTAAGAGTGTGAAACTGATAGGCTGGGTGAATTCGGCGAGGGATCATGGCGGGGTGATTTTCATTGATTTGCGGGATCGTGAGGGACTTACGCAATGCGTTTTCCGACCGGAGGAGAGCCCGGGGGTGGCGGAGATTTCGCATTCGCTGCGGGAGGAAGACGTGGTGCAGGTAACGGGGGTGGTTTCCAAGCGTTTGTCGGGATCCGAGAATGGGAAAATTCCTACAGGAGCGATTGAGATCGTCGCCAAGGAGCTGACGATTGTGAACAAGGCGGACGTGTTGCCGTTCCAGCTCGATAAGGAATTGTCGAACGAGGATATCCGGATGAAATATCGTTATCTGGATCTACGCCGCCCCCGAATGAACAAAAATATCCGCCAGCGGAGTGTGATTACTTCTGCAGCGCGCAGATACCTGGACGATTCGGGTTTTTTTGAAATCGAGACGCCGATACTTTCAAATCCCACGCCGGAAGGTGCGCGGGATTTCCTAGTGCCGTCGCGCCTGAATCCGGGAAAATACTACGCGCTGCCACAGGCACCGCAGCAATATAAGCAGTTGCTGATGGTGGCCGGGATTGAGAAATATTACCAAATCGCGCGTTGTTTCCGGGATGAGGATTTGCGCGCGGACCGTCAGCCGGAGTTTACGCAAATCGATCTAGAGGCGAGCTTTGTGGGACAGGAAGATATCATTTCGCTGGTGCAGGGTTTGCTGGGCTCGATGTTCAAGGCGGGCCTTGGGATTGATTTGCCAAAAGAGTTTCCGCGCATGACATATCGCGAGGCGATGGACGTGTATGGCTCTGACAAGCCGGATACTCGTTATGGGATGGAAATAACGGATTTGGGCGAGGTTTTTTCCGGGACCGAGTTCAAGATTTTCCGCAGCACCCTGGATGGCGGCGGAGTGGTGCGGGCAATCAACGCCAAGAGCTTCGCCGGTATAACGACTGGCCAGATGAACCGACTGAACGAGCTGGCAATCCAAGCGGGCCTGCCGGTGAAGACACTGGCTTTTGTGAAATGTGAGGATGGCGAGTTCAAGAGTCCGCTGTGGAAATTCTTCACGGACGAGGAAAAAGCAGGTCTCGTTTCCACGCTGAATGTGGAGGAGGGTGATATTGTGTTTTTCGTGGCGGGACAACGTGAATCCGTCAGTACGATTTTAGGGCGCGTGCGCGTGGAAGTTGCCGTCATGATGGAGCTGGTGAAGGACAGCACGGCATTCAATTTATTGTGGGTCGTGGATTTCCCATTGTTGGCGCGCGATGAGGACAGCGGTGATTGGGTGGCGGTGCACCATCCGTTCACACGCCCGCATCCTGAGGATAGCGAGCTGCTCGAAAAAGGGGATTACGCGAATGTCAGGGCGGTTGCTTACGATGTTGTTCTCAACGGCTATGAACTCGGCGGAGGTTCCATCCGGATTCATGAAAAAGATCTTCAGGCGAGAATGTTCGAGGTGCTCGGGGTCACCCCGGAAGAGCAGCAAATCAAATTCGCGCATATTCTCGACGCCTTCCGATTCGGTGCGCCGCCGCATGGTGGCTTGGCATTGGGACTCGACCGGATCGCGATGTTGGTGGCGGGTGAGGACAGCATCCGCGAGGTCATCGCATTTCCAAAAAACAACAAGGGCTCGGACCTGATGGCGCAGAGCCCCTGTGAGATCGGCATCAAGGAACTTCGTGAGGTCTATGTACAGAGTACGTTTAAGAAAAAAGTCGAAGAGTCCGGTGTTTCTTGAGCCACTGCCGTTGTCCGCGCTGATCAACTTGGCTGGCGTTTCCTCATTCATGGGGTAGGATCGCCGAGTGACGGATGCGAGTGAGCAGCAGGAGGCCAGGATTGAAAAGCGGTGGGGATGCCTTGGCTGGATGTGGCGGGGGGCAGTGGTCGGACTGATTTTGTTGGCCGGGCTATTGGTTTGGGTAAATGGGCCGGGAATGCGGTGGTTGGGCCCGAAAATCGGAAAACACTATCTGACGAAGGCGGGAATTACCGGGGATTTCAGCTTGGGTGGAACTCTGTTGGGCGGAATTGATATTCATGGTGTGGAGCTCACAAGTGGGGGTGCGATGGAGCGGGTGGTGGTGGATCGGCTGGAGACGGATTATCGCTTCAGTGAGATCATCAAAGGCAGGCTTAGAGGAATTTCCGGCGAGGGAGTGCATGTGGATCTGCGGTTGGTGGAAAAGGAGAAGGAGGAGCGGCCGCCACCTGATTTTGCCCGGATTGGAAAGATGCTGCGGCAGCTGCGGGGAAAAATCATTCCGCTGGGAATCGATCTTAGAGAAGTCAGCTTTTCTGTGAAGCAGGACGGGAAAAGGGTGGTTGAAGTTGAAAAGAGCAACCTGTTTCATCAGGCTGGTGATGCTGCGGTTGAGCTCGAACTTGGATCGGTTATTGGTCCCAATGGTAAAAGGCTTGAGCCCCAGCAGGTGGAAATTTTGTGGAGCCAAACAGGATTGGCGCTGAATCGACTGGATCTGCTGCCCATTCTGGGTCTCAGCGATGTGGTGGTGGAGCTGCCGGAAAGCGGAGCGGTCACAGCGGCGGCTGACATACGTGTGGATGATGCGGTCTTGCGGCTCGACGTGGCAGCAGGGATCAAGGATGTGAGAGTGGATCTGGTGGAGGGGGCTGTGGATATCGCCAAGGTGATGGACGGGCTTGGATTGGAAATGCCAGTGGTTGGCAGGATCACGTCGCTGGCGGCGGATGTGAGTCAGGTTTTTCCGGAATGGAATACAGGTGTGGGAACGATGGATATTCTTCTGGAAGATTTCGCATGGGCTGATTGGCAGGTGCCCGAGGTGGCAGCCGCTCTGCGTTTGGATGAAGGTGAGTTCGGTGCGAAATTCACCGGACGGTCGCAGAATTCCGGATTTTCCATAGATGGCGGCGGTGAATTCGAGCGATCAAAATTAGCGACCGAGGGTTTTTCAGTGAACAGGATCGGAGGGACGCTTCAAATCGATCACTTCGAAAAAGTGCTGAACAGCCTCGATGACAAGTTTGAATGGGGGATTGATGTGCGCAAATTTCCCGCAAGCGAGGTGTCGGGTGACTGGGTTGTGAAGCTAGGGCCGGAAGGGTTTGGTGGTGTTGAAGCCGACTTGAACTTGAAAGCCAAGGAGGCCGCTGCAAGCCCGGTAAGCCTGAAAGTTTTTTACGAAAAGAACCTGGTGACGATTGAGAATTTCAGTGCTGAAGGCATCAAGTTCACCGGGAAGTACGATCTGGATAGGAAGTCTTACGAGGGCGTTGAGTTACTGGAAAATTTTGACAGCGCGAGGATAGCCCCGTGGATGAAGGGATTGGGTTTGGAATCGCCAGGAACGGGTGTGTTCTCACTACGATGGGAGGGTAGCGGAAGCTTGGCGGACCATACCCACCGGGGAAATCTGTCGTCCTTCTCCGGCGACTGGAAGTGGAATGAAGTGGCAGGTGAGGATACGAAACAGCCGATTTCCGCAAGCGGAGAAGCTGTCTACGATTGGCCGAAAATCGCTGAGGTGAAAGGGCTGGTGATCGAGACGCAGGGGCAGAAAATCAATATTGATGCGTTGCTTAAGGATCACGCCATTGAGCTTGGAAAATTCGTGTGGTCAGAGGGAGAAATGGAATTGGCCGAGGGCAGTGGCAAACTGCCGGTGCCTGAGGATTTCTCGAAATTCAAAGAATTCATCGCGGATGACAACCGACCTCTGGACTTGAAGGTCGAGTCCCGAACCCTGCCTCTGGCTATCTTGAAACCTTGGATCGGCGGATTGGATAAGATTAGCGAGAAGGCGACCGGCAAGCTCAATCTCACGCTTGCCGGCAGTTTGGCGGAGCCAAGGCTTGAGGCGCTTGTGGAGATCAAGGATGTGAGTTCGCCAACCAGAAAAGAACTTCCCGAGAGCGATTTGAAATTCGAGATCAAGGCCCGCGACGGGATCGCGGAGATCCATGCGGAAGCGGTTGCCCGGGATTACGCTCCTGCGGTGCTCGAAGCGGAAATGGCTTTTTTGCCTAAGAAATGGGCGACCGATCCTGCCAGCCTGAAAATGGAAAAGGTGAGTGCGAGGCTGGAATTGCCGAGGCTTGACTTGTCCCGTTTCACCGAGCTTGTGCCTGGTATCAGGGAGCTGGGCGGTGTAACTACCGGGAGCATCGTAGTTTCCGGCACGGTGGGCGAGCCGGTGATCGATGGGAACCTGAAGCTGAGCGGCGGGAGAATCAGGATGGGAAAGAATACGCTGCCGGATCTTGAGGGGATCAATCTGGATCTGAAGGCGGATTTCAAGACCGTGAAATTAACCGGAAGCGTGACTGACGTGGCTGGCGGGACTCTTCAATTGAACGGAAACATGAATTTGAAAAATGCGGCCGGTGATGGCTTTGGCGAGGTGAGCATGTCAGTGAAGGGCCGGGCCTTGCCTATTTTGCGAAATGATTTCCTGTTGATGAGGGCAAATGCGGATCTGAGCATTCGGGGGACGGTGCAAAATGCGCTTTTGACCGGGACGGTGGGGATCATTGACAGCGTGTTTTACAAGGACATGGAGCTGATACCCATCGGCGCCCCGTTTTTGGAGCCAAAGGCCGCGTCGTTGCCGAAGGTGGATGTCCGGAAAAATTTTGCCATTGCGGTACCTCCGCTTTTTTCGGAGTGGCCTATGGATGTGGTGGTGAAAACCGAAGATCCGATTCTGATCCGAGGAAATCTCGGGAAAGGCCGAATTGATGCGGCATTGCGAATCGAGGGCAAGCTGGGCGATCCGAGGCCGAACGGGAAGGCCAGGATTTCCGAGGCTGTGGCGCGCCTGCCTTTCAGCACTTTGGAGGTAAGGGAAGGATTTCTGACCTTCACTCCCCAGACTGGATTTGATCCCATCCTGGAGATCAGGGGCAATGCTGAACCCAGGCCGTACAGGGTTGAGGTTTACGTCTATGGCAGGGCGTCTGATCCGAAAGTGGTGCTTACTTCCGAGCCGCCTTTGCCGGAAAATGAGATCATGACCTTGCTCGCCACGGGGACGACGACAGCCGGGCTTGAGGATTCACAGGCAGCTTCTTCCCGAGCGATGCAATTGCTCATCGAAGAACTCAGACGGGGAAGGTTTTTGTTTGGCAAACAATTGAGGCCGATTCTGGGTTTGCTCGACAACGTGGATTTCAGTTTGGCGGAGACAGATCCATACGACGCTGATTCATATACATCCGCGACTCTTAAACTGAATGACAAATGGTCCGTTTCGGCAGGATTGGGATCGGAGGGGGATCAGCGGGTTCTGGCAATGTGGCGACTGAGATTCAAATGATGGCCGTCTTGGGAAATATCAGCTTCGTTGCGGTTGACTCGATTAGAGCTGCCTGCAGAGGCGTATTGGGGGGAGTTGTATTGGCGGCGTGTTTGCTGGCGGGCGGGGTGGTTTATGCCGAGACCATGATAAAAATCCACGGTCTTGAAAGCAAGAGCCGGAACCAGGTCATGCAATTGATGGGGGATCGCCTGGTATATGTTAGGGAGAAGCCGGCGAGTGCTTCTCGAGCGAATGATGCCGCTTTTCTTGTCGAACAGATCCTTGAAAACAACGGTTATTCGGATGTTGAGGTGAGGTCCAGGGTGCTCGGTCCGGATCAGATTTTACTGACCATCAAAGAAGGACGGAGACTATCATTGGGAGAGGTTAAGATCGAGGGGGACGGAGATCATGAGCGTTTGGCAAAGCTTTATGCATTGCCTGCGGAAAAGAGTTCGCCGTTAGGAGCGGGGTCCGCTCCCTTTAGGGAAGAGGATGTTGGAACAGGGTTGAAATACTTGAAACAGGAACTGCAGGCTGAGGGCTACTGGAATGCTGAGGTGAATTTGCGGAGCCAGGACATTTCCGAAAGTGGTGCCGTGAACGTCGTTATCATTGTGGATCAGGGCGCGCGTTTCAAAATCGGCAGGGCGACCGTCAAAAGCGATGACGGGAGGGGATTGAAGCGGGTGGCGACAACGGCGGCACCTTTCATCGGGCAGTGGGCAACGACAGAACAGGTTAATTCGCTGCGAGCTGCGGTTACCGAGGCTTTCATCAGCAGGGGTTATCCGGATGCGAAAATGGTGATTGGGCGTCGACTGGTTGGCGCTACTTACTTTCCCGAGGTGGATATCAATCTAGGTGTCCGGGTCAAGCTGCTGGATGTCGATACCGTAGGTCTGGTAAGAACTGATCCAAACCGGGTGAAGGAAATCATGAAACCTCTGGAAGGTGATTGGTATGACCAGGCGGCGATGAACGAAAAGGTGAAGGATTTTCTCGCTACGGGTGCCTTCAGTTCGGTGAGAATCGAGACTAAACTTGTGGCCAACAAGCGGATCAACGCGACGCTCCATATGGAAGAGGCGAGGGCAAAGGAAGTTTCATTGGGAATTGGTGCCGGTTCATTCAACGGTCCGTTGCTGAGGGCTGGATACATTGATCGTAATTTCATGGGCGACCTGAAAGGGTTTTCCGCAGGGCTTGAAGTCAGCGGCAGGGGGCTGCTGGGCGAAGTGAAGTTGACGGACCCCTGGTGGTTGGGATCGGAGGTCTTGTCCACTCTAAGGCTCTATTCGTTGATCCGTGGGTTTGATGGTTACCAAACGACCGAGACAGGACTGGAAAGCAAGTGGGTCTGGGATGTTACCGAGCATTACAAGATGGACTTCATGCTGGGCTATTCATACGTGGATGTGGAAGCGGATGGCTTGCCGGGTGGTTTGCTGGGAGAAACCAGCTATGGGCACGCGCGCATGGCGTTTACCCAATCATGGGATTATCGGGATAGCCCCATACTCCCGAAATCGGGCTGGCATGTCAGTGTACCCATCCAATTCGGTGCGGCACTAGGCGATGAAACCAGCACATACACCAAGTTCGAGATCGACGGCGGTTGGTATCATCCGCTTGGGAAAACGTATCAGCTTGGCATAGGTGGATTTGCAAAATGGGTTGTTCCTTCCGGGGATATTCAGGATTTGCCCGTAGACTTGAGGGTCTTCAATGGTGGAGCGAGGAGTGTGCGGAGCTATCCCGAAAGAGAACTGGGTCCAACTTCCGGGGGTGATCCGTATGGAGGAGAATTCAGCTGGGCAGTGAACACCGAACTCAGCAGAAGCGTCACAAACTCGGTGGCAGCCGTTGCATTTGTGGACGCAGGTGCGGTGACAGGGAGCTACACGGGAAGCAGGGAGGGTGGGCTGGAGCTGGCGGCAGGGCTTGGAGTTAGATTCGATTTACCGATCGGACCCGTGCGGTTGGAGTATGGACACAATCTAACAAAAGATGGCAGCGAGCCGGTTGGGACTTGGCACTTTGCTATTGGAGCGACTTTCTGATTCGAATTAATGCCAAGTGTGGCGGTTTCAGAGGATGCCCCGCGCCTGGAGGTTGTTCAAGCGATGGGCGGTTTCCACAAGACCATCGATCGTGGTTTGGGTATATGAACGGCCATCCCGGGTATCGATACCATGGCCTGAATCCATGTTGCGAAGTCCTTCGAGAGCAGGGTCTTCATGGTGGAATAATTCAACAAAAACGGTTTCGAGTTTTCCTGTCTTTGCGGCCGCGTGGAGGGTTGCGCCAATCCAGCCATCGTCGGTGCTCAGGCAGCCACGGGTTGTTTTTGAGGAAGCGTGGTAGATGCCCATGTGATCGGCAGCGGCTATGTCTGCGATCAGCTTTTGATTCTCCTCGATCGAGAGTCCCGAGTCGCCACAGTGGGCCGCGTCGATGAGGAGTTTGAAATAATTTTTCCCAAGGGCTTTATTGGCGGCTTTGACGAAGGTCCAGGCGCGGTTGAGATCGGTGAAGGTCTTGAATTCGCCGGGACGCAGGAATTCGATATGCCAGGCAGCGATGGAGGACTCCGTGAGACCGGATTCTTTGGCTGCGCGGACGTGGACTTTGACATTCTGTGCGACTGCGGCGTTGAAATCCGCTCCGTCGCGTCGGGTCTCGCCGGCCTTCATCCATTCCTCGATGGAAGTTGAGGAGACGGAGACGACACCGTGCTTTTGCGCGGCGGTGAGGGAGGTGACGAGCTGGGAAACGACGGCATCCTCATCGGCTGGATTCATGGGATTGGCCCCTCCGACCATCATGATAAGATGGACCGCCAGATCGAGGGCTTTGAGGCCGGAGATGAGTTCCTCAATGTCTTCTTCATTGGCACCTGCGAAGAAAGGAATCTGTGTGCAGGTCGGGCGGACTGGCGATTGCCGGCAGATGCGTTCCATCTCGGCGACGATGGAAAGACGGCCATCTCCTTCGCGTGGAAAATTCCCATCTGCATCCGGGACGAGTCCACCGACGAATTTGATGTGTGTGGGAACGACTCCGAAAGCGATGGTGGGTTTTAGGGTAAGTGTCTGTGACATGAAGTGATTCTGATTTTCCGATAGGAAGAGTCAAGACAGTGACATCTGCAAAAAAAAGCCACCGTCCTTTTACAGGCGGTGGTCTTTATTGATGGCAGATCTGAAATCGCTTATTCGGTTTCGCGAACCTCGTCGGCTTGTTCTTCGATTTGATCAGCCTTCTGCTCGCCTTGTTTGCGAGTGGCGTCCGCGTTGTCTTCGATGCTATCCGCAGCACCTTCGTTATCCGTATTGTCGCGAACCGCATCGGCTTGCTCTTCCTTCATGTCTGCGTTTTTTTCGGCGTCCTTACGAACTTGATCAGCCTTATCCTCCATTGCATCGGCTTTCATTTCGACTTTTTCTTCCCGGACTTCTTCTTGCGGAGACTCGCAAGAGGTGATCATCAATGCGAGCGCTGAAGCGCCCAGAATGGTAGTTAGCGTATAGTTTTTCATAGTATCAACTTGTTGCCCTGACGGGTTAACTTTCATATCGCAGAGTTAATGCCACTTGTATTTTCAACGACTTGCGGGCTTTATGAATTTGAGATCGGGAATATTGCGTGAAGCCGGAATGCGTTTTGCATGAAAGGCCGTATTTTCAAAATGAAAGCGAGATTCCAAGATAAGGAAAAACCGCACCGGACGAGCCCGGGGCGGTTTTTGACGAGTTAATCAGTGGGATAACATTCCGGTTATTTTCTGAGTGCCTCTTCGCGCTCTTTGGCTTTTGCAATAACATCATCGGAGATATTACGCGGGGTGGCAAAGTAGTGGCTGAACTCCATGGAGAACTGACCGCGACCGGATGTCATGGTGCGGAGGTCACCGATGTAGCCGAACATTTCACTTAGCGGAGCTTCAGCCTTGATACGCACGCCTGTCGGAGTGGTGTCCTGGTCCTTGATCATGCCGCGGCGTCGGTTGAGATCGCCGATGGTATCACCGACATGTTGTTCGGGAACGAAGACATCGATTTTCATGATCGGCTCGAGAATTTGCGGACCGGCCTTGACCATGGATTGGCGGTAGGCGGCTTTGGCGGCGATTTCAAAGGCGATGGAGGAGGAGTCAACGGCGTGGAATCCGCCGTCAGTAAGCGAGACTTTAAAGTCAAGGCAGGGGTAGCCGGCAAGGGGTCCTTTGTTGACAGATGTCCGGAAACCTTTTTCCACGGCAGGGATGTATTCCTTGGGGATATTACCACCGACCACTGCGGACTCGAAGACGAAGCCGGTGCCGGGTTCGCCGGGTTCGATTTTGTAATCAATTTTCGCGAACTGGCCGGAACCACCGGACTGCTTCTTGTGGGTATAACTGTCGGTGATCGGCTTGGTGATCGTTTCGCGGTATGCGACCTGGGGTGCGCCGACGATCACTTCCACGCCGTGAGTGCGTTTGAGAAGATCCACCTTGATGTCCAGATGAAGCTCGCCCATTCCCTTGAGAATAAGTTCATTGGTTTCCTCGTCGGTTTCCACGCGGAATGAAGGGTCCTCCTGGATCATTTTGCCGATGGCGATGCCAAGCTTTTCGGCATTAGCCTTGTCCTTGGGGGCGACGGCAATGGAAATAACGGGATCCGGAAATACCATTGGTTCGAGCGTGGCCGGGTGTTTTTCATCAGCGAGGGTGTGTCCCGTTTGCACGTTTTTAAGCCCGACGATTGCGATGATATCACCGGCCTGGGCGGAATCGATCTCGGTGCGGTCATTGGCGTGCATTTCCACCATCCGGCCAATGCGCTCGGTTTTGTTGGTAAAAGTATTGAGCACGGTATCGCCTTTCTTGATTTTTCCGGAATAAATACGGGTGAAAGTCAGGGCGCCGAAACGATCATCCATGATTTTGAAAGCCAGGCCGCGGAAGGGGCGGTTCGCATCGACAATGGCAAATTCGCCGGTCGGGTTGCCTTCAAGGTCCACTTCCGGTTGAGGTTTTACCTCGGTCGGGCTGGGCAGGAAGTCCACAACTCCGTCGAGGACGTTTTGGACGCCTTTGTTCTTAAAGGAGGAGCCGCAGAAGGTCGGGAAGAAATCGAGGTTGATCGTGCCTTTGCGGATGCATTTCTTGATTTGCTCAATGGATGGTTCCTCGCCATCGAGATATTTTTCC
Source organism: Akkermansiaceae bacterium (assembly GCA_014379305.1). Taxonomy (GTDB): domain Bacteria; phylum Verrucomicrobiota; class Verrucomicrobiia; order Verrucomicrobiales; family Akkermansiaceae; genus Luteolibacter. The sequence goes on along the minus strand of JACMMB010000334.1, from coordinate 4,390 downwards.
ATCAGATCGTCGTCCTGCTCGACGGCGGTTTCGATCAGCAGGGCGCGGTATTCCTCGACCTTGTCGACCATATCGGCCGGCACTTCGCCGACAGTGAAGGATTCCGGATTGCCGGAGTTGTCCCAAATATATGACTTGCGGGTGAGGAGGTCGACGACACCGACGAAATCGATTTCCACGCCGATCGGGAGGACCATGACGAGGGCCTTGGCACCGAGGATGGTTTTCACCTGATTGATCACGCGGAAGTAATCCGCGCCGATGCGGTCCATTTTATTGACGTAAATGATCCGGGCGACTTCCGAGTCATTGGCGTAGCGCCAGTTCGTTTCCGACTGTGGTTCGACACCGCCGGAGGCACAGAAAACGCCCACTCCGCCATCCAGAACTTTGAGGGAACGGTAAACTTCGATAGTGAAGTCCACGTGTCCTGGTGTGTCGATGATGTTGAATTGATAGGTTTTCCAGAAACAACTGGTGGCGGCGGATTGAATGGTGATGCCGCGCTCCTGCTCCTGTACCATGAAGTCGGTGGTCGCCGCACCATCGTGAACTTCACCGATTTTGTGAACTTTTCCGGTGAGTTTGAGAATGCGCTCGGTGGTTGTGGTTTTTCCGGCGTCAACGTGGGCGAAAATGCCGATGTTGCGATATTTGCTGAGATCCTTCATGCCTATGGTCTGTATTGGTTTATGGGCCGAGGGGTTCGGCGGGGCGTGTTTCTAGTCGAGGTCCGGGGTTTTGCAACAGCAAAGAGCGCCTGGCGGACGGCGTGAGGTCAGCCATGGAAAATTGAGGTGATCGGATTGGAAACAATTTACCGGCGTTGAAATTCGGCATGCGAGGTTCATAATCGATTCCGTGGAGACCACCGGGAAGAAGATGCAACATGCGGATAAACTGGCTGGCTGGACGGCTTTGGAGGTGGCGCGGGGGCTCAGATGGCTGGAGGGGATGGTGTTTTTTGACACGGCGGGAAATGTGCCCAAGAGTGCGGGTCCGGCAGTGTCAGTGATCGCCGCACGGCCATCGGCAATTTACAAAGGATCAATTTTTAAGGAGCAGGATCGCGAGCTGCTGAGGAAAGTGATGGCGGAAAATGCAGTCGCAGATGGCGACTTCGGTATTCCGGCCGGCGGGCTCTGTGGATGGGTGGACTACGAAGGGGATTTCGTTTTTGGAGATTATCAGGAAATGCTGGTGCGGGACGAGCAGACGGGGGAGTGGTGGGAGCGAGGCGGGCTCTCGGGAAAGATTCGGATCGCGGAGGAAGGCGCGGTCACAGTCGGCGACTTCAGGGCGGAAATGGGGCGCGAAGGATTTTTGGAAGCGGTTGGTCGGATTAAGGAGTGGATTGCCGCCGGTGATATTTATCAGGTCAATCTGGCGCAAGGTTATAAGGCGGAGGTCAGCGGGAAGGGGTCGCTATTTGGTTTTTATGAAGTTCTCAGGGAAGCGACGCCGGCGCCGATGGGGGCGTGGATGGAGTTGGATGGAAGGGAAATCCTGAGCACATCGCCCGAGCTTTTTTTAAAGATTTCCGGGAAAGGGGTGGAGACGCGTCCGATCAAGGGAACCCGGCCAAGGTTTCACGATGTCGATGAGGATCGAAGATCGGCAGTGGAGTTGCAGACTTCTCCAAAAGAGATCGCGGAGCTGGTGATGATTACGGATTTATTACGCAACGATCTCGGGCAGGTGTGCGAATTCGGCAGTGTGGAGGTGAGCGGAATGTTGCAACTCGAGTCGCTGGCGCAGGTGCATCATTTGGTTTCCACGGTCAAAGGATGTTTGCGGGAGGGTGAGGATGCCGTTTCCGCGCTGGCGGCCTGTTTTCCGGGCGGAAGCATCACGGGTGCGCCGAAGCAGCGGGCGATGGAAATCATCCGCGAGCTTGAAAGCGAGCCGAGAGGAATTTACTGCGGCGCCATCGGCTGGTTGGGATTCAACGGTGAAAGCGAATTCAATATCGCGATCCGGACGCTGGTCAGAGAGGGCGGAATGCTGAGTTATCGAGTGGGCGCAGGGATTGTGGCGGATTCGCAAGCGGAGAAAGAGTATGAAGAAACCCTACAAAAAGCCGCAGGAATCCGATTGGGGTTGGAGCGGTGGAAAAGCAGCGGAACGAATCGGAAGGAGTAGTGCGCGGATGTTTATTTCAACTCAGCGCTGTGGAATGCCTGCCAATCGTCGAGATTGTTGAGGTTGATGGCATCGGTAGGCTTTCCATCCGGAAGGCCGACTGAAGAGAGTATGGATTGGCGGGTTTCCGCGGCATGCTGATAACCGATGATCGCGGCGTTGAGGCTGGAGACGGCGGTTTCGTTAAGCATGGTGGCGGTTTCGCAAACAAAGGCCTCGAATTCGACATAGGTGGGCTTTTTGCTGGAAACGAATCCGAGCGTTGCGTCTTTATCCAGGCCGATGCCGTCGAGCAGCATTTGGTCATAGCCTTGACCGCAGCCGGGATAGCCCTCGGCGAGTTTTCCGGCCGCTTCGAGCGAGAGTTTCTGCCAGAGGCGGGGCATGTGGAGGACGCCGAGAGGACCGGCAACGCCGGACGAGATGGTAGGGACGATTTTATGACTCATGATCAGAATGTATGGGTGATGATCGGCGGTGGGTCAATGGGGGAAGAGTGAAAAAAAGGGCTGCTTTCAGAAATGCAGAAACACATGACCCGATCCTATCGGCGTTTGTTCTTGAACGATCGTGAGGCGTGGGGTTTGTTCGCTTTCCAATGTCCACATTACCTACCGCTGACCTCCTGGCGCTTGACACGGACGGCATTAAAAGCCGCCTGTCAAAACTCAGGAGGTATCTTTGACGTCCCGGTTTTGGAAAACCAGATACGCACCTTGGAGGAGGCAATGGGTGCGCCGGAGTTTTGGAATGATCCGGAGAAGGCGCGGCAAATCTCCGGAGATGGCTCCGCATTGAAGAAGAAGCTTGAGGGATTTCTGGCGCTTGAGGAACGTTGCGATGATGTGGTCGAGGGGGTGAGTCTGGCGAAGGAGTATGAGGATGAGGAATTGGCGCGGGAGGCACTGGAAAATGCAGGGACTTTGGAAAAGGATATCCGGGAATATGAGCTGCTCACTCTTCTGAATCAGCCGGGCGACGACTCGCCATGTTTCATGGTCATCCAATCGGGTGCCGGGGGGACTGAGGCGTGCGACTGGGCGCAGATGCTCCACCGGATGTATTCCCGGTGGGCGGAGCGCAAAGGTTACACGGTGGAAACGCTGGATTGGCAGGATGGCGACGAGGCGGGTTTGCGATCGGCGATGCTGCGGATTACCGGCCCTTACGCCTATGGCTTTTTGAAAAGCGAACGGGGGGTGCATCGCTTGGTGCGGATTTCACCTTTCGATTCGGCCGCCAAACGACATACTTCGTTTGCAGCGATCGATGTTACTCCTGAAATTTCCAAGGAAATTAAAATCGAGATCAACGAAAAGGAGGTCGAGATCACGACGACTCGCTCAGGAGGCAAGGGTGGGCAAAACGTGAACAAGGTGGAGACGGCGGTCATCCTGCGGCATCTGCCGACCGGAATTTTGATCCGCTCCACAGCCGCGAGGACGCAAGGGGCGAACCGGGAACTCGCATACCAAATTCTGAAGGCAAAGCTTTATCAGATCGAGGAGGACAAGCAGCGGGCGGAGTCTGATCGGGCTTACGGGGAAAAGGGCGATGTTTCCTGGGGAAACCAGATCCGGTCCTATGTTTTCCAGCCCTATCAGAAAGTATTGGATTTACGCACAGGAGAAGAGAGTGGAAATATCCAGGACGTGATGGACGGTGATATTGATGCGTTCATCGAGTCGAAGCTCAGAGGCAAAGTGCGGGTGAAGGGTGCGAAGGATGAGGATGATTGAATTTCCGAAGACCGGGAAACACGTGCTCACACGGGGATGAAACAGGGCGTGCGACCTCCGACTCCAGTGACTTTTCGGGTGTTCGAATTTTAGAAAATCAGATATTCAAATTTGCAATTAGTGATGTATGGTCCAGCAACCGCTGCTATCTCCCTTGCTGTCAATGCCCCCACTAAAGCCCATCGCCTTTCTGTCTCTCTTTGCTGCTACGTCTTTGAGTGCGGGTGAGCCTATTTCGTTCAATGAGCACATCCGCCCGATTCTTTCGGAGAATTGCTTTTACTGCCACGGGCAGGACCCGAAGCATCGCGAGGCGGAATTGCGCCTCGACCTGCCGGAGGAGGCGACGATTGAGCGCGATGGAGTTACGGCGGTGGTGCCGGGGAAGCCGGACGAGAGCGAGATGATCCTGCGGTTGCTTTCGAAGGATGACGACGAGGTGATGCCGCCGCCCAAGGCCAACAAACACGTCACTCCCGAACAGATTGCGCTGCTCAAGCGTTGGATTT
>JACMMB010000333.1 GCA_014379305.1 Akkermansiaceae bacterium | reverse complement strand
GTTTCACACCGATATCGGCGAGACGGGCGACGGCGGAAGGGGCGTCGTTGGTATGGAGAGTGGAAAAAACCAAATGTCCCGTGAGCGAGGCATTGATGGCGATGTTGGCGGTTTCCGCATCCCGGATTTCCCCGATCATGATGATGTTCGGAGCTTGGCGGAGCATGGCGCGGAGGGCGGAGGCAAAGGTCATGCCGATTTCGGCCTTGACCATCACCTGGTTGATGCCGGGCAGCTCATACTCGACGGGATCCTCCACCGTGATGATCTTTTTGTCGGGCTTGTTGATGACATTGAGGCAGGCGTAGAGGGTGGTGGTTTTGCCGGAACCTGTGGGTCCGGTGACCAGAAGGATACCGTCAGGCAGACCGAGGAGTTTCTCGAACTGGGCCTGGTCATCAGAGAAAAAGCCGAGCTCCGGCAGGCCAAGGAGGAGAGCGGTTTTATCAAGAATCCGCATGACGATGGATTCGCCATGATTCGAGGGGACTGCGGAGACGCGGAGGTCGACTTCCTTATCGCCCATTTTAAGCTGGATGCGACCATCCTGGGGAAGGCGTTTTTCCGCGATCGACATGCTGCCGCTCATGACTTTCAGGCGGGCGATGATGGCGGGCAGAAGTTTTTTCGGGTGGGTATCGACATGGACCAGCTTGCCATCGAGCCGGTAGCGGATGCGGACGGAAGTTTCGAGGGGCTCGATGTGGATGTCCGAGGCGCGGAGGCGGAAGGCTTCTGTCAGGGTTTGGTAAACGAGACGAATGATCGGCGCATCGTTCGCATCCGTGCCGGCTTCGCTATCTCCGGTGGAAATCTGGAAGGTGTTGTTAGTCGAATCGGATTTTGATTCATCGACGTTGTAGAACTGGAGGAGGTGGTGATTGATGTCGCTTTGGGTGGCGCAATTGAGATTCAGTTCGCGACCGATGACATGGGGGAGGCTGTCCAGCGTTTCAAAATCCAAGGGATCCGCGACGGCGACCGTGAGATACATGCCATCATCGTAAACAGGAATCACGCGGTAACGGCGGGCGATGTCCTCGGAGACGGTGAGGATCACGGCAGGATCGAAATGGAATCCGGCGAGATCGATGAATGGAATCCCGGCGTTGGTGGCGAGAGTCTCGGCCACTTGTTTTTCCTTGAGGCTGGTGTGGCTGATCAGGTGCTCGATGATGGTTTCCGAGCCGGAAAGATTGGAGCGCGCGTGTTGGATTTGCTCCTCGGTGATCACACCGGCTTCGGCGAGGAGTTCGGCTAAATAATCTTCGTTTGAAAACACAGGGAGTTTTTTCTTGAGAGTGATTGTGGGCTGGCTGGCGGTTGTTCCGCCGCTTTAACGGCTGTCAAGATGGTCAACACTCGCGGCGGTGTCAACTAGGGGTCTGGAGAAAACCGACCGGTTTCGTTAGATAGGGCGCTTGGAATTCCTAGCTGCGGGGAGTCTGTATCAGGCAGTTGAAATGTTGGAATGCGGTAGAAAGGCGGGCATCTGTTTCAGGGTAAAAAGGACGGGTAAAGTCGGAGAAATTGATCAGGGTTTGCGATTTTAGCCAAGGCGCGGACCATTGGATCAGATCGGTAAAATTCACATCAGCAGTGATGTCCTGAAGCCCGGGGTTTTGGTAAATGACCAAGCCCTCCAGGCGGTGGTGGAGGAGGTAGGCGCGCAGACTGCCAGTGGGGCGGCGGTGATAGAGGGTTTCAATCGGGTTTCCATAATCGACAGTGAGCATCTCCCCTTTATTCCAATGCGGAAGCCAGGACTCCAGCCAGAGGCGGTAGGAATCGTGGATTTCCACTCTTTGGCCGACTGGAAATTGATGATTGAAGACCGAGGAAGGCGGGAGAGTTGCTGGCGGCAGCAGGATTTCCCTGATGCCCTGGTTGGTCTTTTCAACGGCGATTTCACGCCATGAAGTTTCGGTTTTTTCAAACAGGCGGACTGGAAAGGCATCCACAAGTTCGTTGGAATAAATGACGGCGTTTCCCGAGCATGCCGCGAGGGCGTCCAGGATGGTCGGGTGGTAAGTGGCTTTGTTTTTGAGGAGGGCTTTTTGATGAGCCGCCAGCTTGGGGGAGGATTCCACGAGGTGGAGCCTGGTGCTCAGGCGGAGAGACAGGGGTAGATTCCCGAGGACTTGTTTGGCAAGCGTGCCGAGTCCGGGGCCGACTTCGATGAGGTGGCGGGCATGGTGTTTACGCAATGCCCCGGTGGCCCATGCAGCGATGGCGGCGGCAGGAATTGCCGAGAGCTGGGGGGCGGTGGTGAAGTCCCCGCGCGAGCCGATGGAGTGGATATTTCCCGCGTAATAACCACGGTACGGGGCGTAGAGGCAATCAGCCATGAATTGCTCAAAGGTTTGTGTCATCCAAGGCCGGGTGGTTGGGGATACTTTTGAAAACAAAACAACCGCGGCCTTTTGGGGCGCGCGGTTGTTTTGAGAAAAATGCTTGAGCGGAGTTTAGACGGATGCTGCGGTGCGCGCTTTGCGGATAAAGCTGTTGAC
>JACMMB010000332.1 GCA_014379305.1 Akkermansiaceae bacterium | reverse complement strand
TCCGGTGTGGCAGCCCCAGGATTTGCAGTAAGCACTGCTGGCGTAGATGGAGGATTTGAGACGCGGGATATCGCGCTCGTGGAGCCATGCGGTGGAGACGGCCATGATGTCAGCACCGTAATCGAACATGAAGGCGAATTTATTCGAGTGGCCGAAGTAATCAAACGTCTTCACGGAATTGCGGGGGCGCGAGTTCAGCTTTGAGATGAAGTCGCCGGTTGAATTGAACCAGATGAGAGTGGCGCGGCGTTTGGAGGCCTGTTCGGAGATCCAGGCGGTATAGGGCTTGCCGTCTTCCCGGCCTCGGGATTCGTAACTTGGACGATAGACGAGCCAGACAATGGGCGCATCGCTGCCGTAGGCGAGGCGAATTTCAGCGATGCGAAGGGTTGAGGCACGGACGAAATTCGCCCACCAGCGATCGTGCTGGTCTTCGGTGACGCGGTTGTTCTCCCATTTACGCAGTGCCGGGCCGCCGGTTACAATGACGTGTTCGGCTTGGGTAAGGCATGTAAGGAGAAGGAATGCGAGAGCTATCAGAGAGCGGGGCATGGAGGAAATTAGGTAGGTGTGGACGCCTGGTCAATGTTCAAGGTCTTGGCATGACAACTCTTCAGACTGACTAATTTCGCTCGAAGCGAAGAATGCGTTCACCTTCCCGATAATAATTGAGACGATCGCGGGCTTGCACTTCCAGATATTCAGGGTCTTCGCGCAGAGCGTGTAGCTCGATTTGCTTGTGCTCGGTTTTTGCGAGAGCGTTTGCTTCCCGTGCCTTCATGGTTTTGAGCTTGGACTGGAGTTTTTCACATTCCCGCTTCTGAGGGACCGCAGTGGAGGCGACAAGAAGACCGAATGCGACGGCGAGTAAAATGCAGAGAACGCGGTTGGAGCCTTGGATGAAGCGGGTTGATGCCTCCAGGCGAGCCAGTTTTTTCGCGGTGAAACGTTTCCTAGCCATGAACTGATAGGTATCTAAGGGTTTGGAGAGGTGAAATGTCAAGAAAAGTGAGTGATTTCCAAGTAATTCGGGAGTCATATATCCATAATATCCTGGCATGGATGCGCCGATTTATGGTTCCAGCTTAGGGATTGCATGGGGGCGGGATCTGGATATGGTTCGCGGCCCGGCGGGTGGCCGGATCTAATCAATGAAATTACCTCATGTTGCGATTGTCGGGGCGACGGGTGCGGTCGGCGTGGAGATGCTGCTTTGCCTTGAGCAGCGGAATTTTCAGTTAAGCGAGCTGACCTTGTTGGCGTCTTCAAGATCGGCTGGGAAGAAGATGACATTCCGCGGCAAGGAGATCATGGTGAAGGAGCTGGGGCATGATTCGTTTGCAGGGATCGACATTGCGATGTTCAGCGCGGGGGGTGGGATTTCTTTGGAATTCGTGAAGTCGGCTACGGCTGCAGGGGCGGTGGTGATTGATAATTCATCGACTTTCAGGATGGATGCGGACGTGCCTTTGGTGGTTCCGGAGATCAATCCTGAGGCGGTGAAAAACAGGCCCAGAGGGATTATCGCAAATCCGAACTGCACGACCATTATCTCACTGATGGCGCTGGCACCATTGCATGAGAAGTTTGGTTTGGAGTCGGTGATTGCGTCCAGCTACCAGGCGGTTTCAGGCTCAGGCGCCCAGGGAATCATCGAGCTTGAGGAGCAGGTCAGGGCGATAGCGAATGGCCAGGAATTCACGCCGCGGGTTTATCCGAGGCAGATTGCGTTCAATGTCATTCCGCAGGTGGATGCGTTTACCGATAATGGATATACAAAAGAGGAAATGAAGATGCTGCACGAGGGTCGGAAGATACTCGCGCACCCCGCGCTCAAGGTTTCCTGCACGTGTGTGCGGGTCCCTGTGTATCGGTCGCATTCGGTTTCGATCACGGCAAAATTTTCGCGGGAGCCTTCGGTGGGTGAAGCGCGAGCCGCCTATTTGGGCAAGCCGGGGATACATGTGGTGGATGATCCGGCGAAAATGATGTTTCCCGTGCCATTGGATACCACGGGGAAAGATGATTGCCTGGTGGGGAGGATTCGGAAGAATCTGGTTTTGGATCATGCGCTGGATCTCTGGGTTGTGGGAGATCAGGTGAGAAAAGGCGCGGCATTGAACGCGGTGCAGATTGCGGAGATTCTTTGATTTGGGTATCCATCGCTATTTCCGAATGAAGACGAGCCTTGATGATTATTTGAACGAGGCGGTGCTCGAGGTGGATGGGGCGATGGATGGATTTCTGCCAGCACATGGTGAGAGGCCGGGAGCGATTCATGAGGCGATGCGTTATTGCATTTTCGGCGGAGGAAAGCGGTTGAGGCCGGTGCTTTGCCTGGCGGCGGCGGAGGCGTGCGGGGGAAAACGCAAGAATGCCCTTCCGGCTGCCTGTGCGGTGGAGCTGATGCATACCTACTCGCTGGTGCATGACGATCTGCCGTGCATGGACGATGACGATTTGCGCCGGGGCCGGGCGACGTGCCACAAGGTTTATGGGGAGGCGATGGCGGTGCTATGCGGCGACGCGTTGCTTACGGAGGCATTTTCCATCTTGGCCCAGGCGAAGGGGCGGAAGCGGTATTCGGCGGGACTCATGGTAAAGGAGCTGGCGCTGGCCGGGGGGAGCAGAAAGCTGATTGGAGGGCAGGTGTTGGATCTGGAAGGAGAAGGGAAAAGGCTTTCCCATGAGGAATTGGTGCGCATCCATGAGGCGAAGACAGCGGCTTTATTAATGACTTCCGTAAGGCTTGGGGCAATGAGCGCGAATGCGGAAGAGGCAGAGCTGGAGGCATTGACAGGATTTGGGTATGCACTGGGTTTGGCGTTTCAGGTGATCGACGATATTCTGGACGTGACGCAGACGACGGCAAATCTCGGCAAGACAGCGGGAAAGGATGTCGCGGTGGAAAAAGCGACTTATCCTGCGGTGATGGGGCTTGAAGAGTCGCGAAAAGAAGCGGAGAGGCTTACGGGGGATGCAATGTCCGCGCTGGAGATTTTCGGGAAGCAGGGCCGGCGATTATGGGAGATTGCGGAATGGATGTTGAAGCGGGAATACTGATCATACGAAGCTGAACGCAAGAAATGGTTTTGTAGAACATGGTTGATTAGAGCCGGGGGATGGGGTTTAGGTGGCCTATCAAAAAGCGTTCTTTCAGTTTCATGTTGGCCCGGCGGTATCTGAATCCACGTCGGGCGGTGCTTTCTTCGTTCACATTGATCTCGTTGGTGGGAGTGATGTTGGGAGTGCTGGTGCTGGTGGTGGTCATGGCGGTTTACGCGGGGCTGGAGCGGGATGTGAAAGGGCGGCTGCTGGGCTTCACGCCACATATTTTGGTGAAATGGCCTTCGCTCAATGGGCCTTCACCAGGGCAGGAGGCGGAGAGTGCTCCGGACTGGCACGTTTTGGCTGATGAAGCAGTGAAAATCGATGGAGTGGCGGCAGCGACTGCGTATGTTGCGGATAATGTCATTCTGGATGTGGGGTCTTGGCAGCGGCCGGTGACGTTTCGCGGGATCGATACCAGCGATAAAGTGCAGGTTAAGGGCGTGGAGGAAATGTTGGATATGGAGAATTTTCCGGAATCGACGGCGGATTTGGGGCTCGATGACCGGGCGGTGATTTCATCGATTGTTGCGGAGCAATTTCAATTACGGGTTGGAGATACACTGCGCTTGTATTCAACGCGTAATTTCCAAGGCGTGATGGATGCTTACAAGGCGACGGAGAAGCCGGTTGTAAGAGAGGCATATCCGGATCAATGGGCGGTGGCGAAGCAGGTCATCACCAAATCGTGGACGAAAGCGGGCGATCTTTGGACAACTCAGGCAGGGGAATTTGGTGAAGCCTACGATGCGCTTGGAATGGTTTTCGGAGAGGAGATTCGAGAACCGGAGCGGGAGCTGCTTGAGAATTTGTTACGCTCGATGGAGGCGGGCGAGAGGGAGGAAGCGGAGACGGTGTTCCGTTTTTCCGCAGAAAACAAGCAGGCGGTGGAGGATGCTTTCAAGCGCCTGGAGGAAACCGAAGCCGAAAAGCTGGACGGGGAGATTCTAAAGGGATTGAAAAACCTGGTTTTGCCAAAGGAGGCAAAGGTGGTGGGGATTTATTCGGCATCGCAAATGGCGGTGACTCCCGAATTGTTCGTGCCGTTGCCGCTGGCGCAGGATTTGGCGGGTTTGGGAGATGCGGTACAGGGGATTGCGCTGAGATTGGATGATGCCTACAAGGCGGAGGAGGTAGCGGCGGAGGGACGGAAGCTGCTGGGGCCGGATCGGTTTCTGGAAACCTGGGGAGATCAATACCAGGCATTTTTCGCGCTGATCAACCAGCAGCGGGTGATGATGTATTTTGCTTTGTCATTTATTGTTTTAGTTTCAGCATTCTCGATGATGGCTGTAATGTTCACGGTGACGATTCAGAAAAGAAGGGAGATCGGGGTGATGAAAGCTCTGGGAGCGGCGCCGGGACAGATTGTGCGGGTGTTTTTGTATCAGGGAATGCTTCTCGGGTTGCTAGGAGCCGTGCTGGGCGTGTTTATCGGAAGACTAGTCATTCATTTCCGTGGCGCGGTTCAGGAGGGGATGCGGGCGATTGGCTTTGATCCGTTTTCCGCATCGCTGACCGGATTCGGGGTATTGCCCGCCCACAATGATCCGCTCGAGCAGGCGGTGATCGGTTTCATGGCATTCATTTTGTGCTCGCTGGCAGCACTTGTGCCGGCATTTTTCGCCGCACGGAGCGATGCCGCAAAATCCCTGAGGAATCTCTAAATCATGGAGATCTGGCTTATACGCAATGGGGAGAAATCGGGCCCATATCCTGACTACGAGATCCGTAGTAGAATTGAACACGAGGAGCTGGAATCAGACGCGAAGGTGTGGCACGATGGTCTGACGGAGTGGACGGAGATTGGAAAACTGGACTTGTTTCGGGATGAGTTTGGGAAAAAAAGCGAAGCTCCACAGCCGCCGCCATTGCCGAAAGCAGTGGTTGAACGGGGAGCGAGTGCCGTGGTGGAAGCAAAACCGAAACGATATCTTGCGCGTCGATTCTGGGCCCGGTGGCTTGACCTCACCACCTATGCGGCGGTCTGGTGGCTGGCGATGTATCTGGCGGGGCGGGATATTGGCGCGGCGATTCAAAATCCCTGGATGCTGCTGCCGATGTATCTGCCGTGGTTTGCGCTGGAGTCATGGGCGATCCATCGTTTCGGGCGGACATTTGGCAAATGGCTGATGGGTCTGCGGGTGGAAAATGACGATGGCAGCATGCTTTCCCTTAAGGCTGCGGTATGGCGGTCCGTGCGGGTGATGGTGACGGGAATTGGATTCGGGTGGGGATTGCTTTCACTACTCTGCCAGGGAATGAGTTGGTTTACCACCAAGCGGATTGGCAAACCGATATGGGATTATCTGGGAAAGCACAAGGTGACGGCAGAGCCGGCGAGTCCCTTCAAGATCGGGGCGATGGTGATGTTGTTCATTGGAGCGGCGCAATTGCAGATGGCGGTGAGGGGGCCACATGAGGAAAAGATCATGATAGAAGCTTTTCCCCAGTACAAGGAGTTTTTCCAACGGGGAAACGGGTGGTATTTCCCGGTGAAAAATAGCCCGAAACCGGCTATTTTCGAGTCATAGATTTCCAGACCACGTCCAAAGATTCTCATCGAAATGGCGGAGTGCGGAATCGATCAGAGTAACGGGCCTGGCCTTGCGATGCAGGATTGCAAAGAGAGTGGAGCCGGAGCCGGACATGAGAACGGCTTTGGTATCGCGGCGATTCAGGAGCCAGTTTTTAAGTTCGGCCAGGTAGCGGTGTTTGGCGAAGACCGGTTTTTCCAAGTCGTTGACGAGACTGAGTGACTCATAGGCTTGCGGGTCGTAGAGGATGCCGGGGAGGAAATCCGCCGCGAGGCAGTTTTTGTAGGCATCACGGGTTGAGACTGCGAACCGGGGTTTGAACAGAACAATAGGAAAGGTGGCTGGTGCGGGAGCGGCTGATACGATCTCACCGCGACCGGTGCAGCGGGCGGCGCCGGAGTATAGAAAAAAGGGAACATCCGAGCCGAGGGAGGCTGCGACGGAATGGAGTTCTTCTATGCAAAGCGGCGTCTCGAGCTGGCTGTTGAGGGCGAGTAGGGTGGTGGCGGCGTTGCTGGATCCGCCACCAAGGCCGGCACCATGGGGAATGTTTTTTTCGAGATGAATGCGGTAATTCAGCTTTCGGGAGGATTTTCCGGAAAGAGCCTGGGCGGCTTTTACCACCAGGTTGGAGGAGTCGGTGGGAAGTGTGGGGTCGGTGCATGTGAAGGAGAAGTCATCCGCCGGAGTAATAGTTAGCTCGTCCGCAAGGCCGTGAAGCTTGACGAGGAAAGTATCGATTTCATGGAAACCGTCGGGACGTTCACCGAGGATGCGGAGGGAGAGATTGAGCTTGGCGGGACACTTCATGTTGTGATGGAAAGGAGGGCTAACATTCGACCTGTGCGGCCTTTTTCGAGGCGATACGAGTAGTGGCAGTCTGGATCGGATGCGGTGTTTTCCAAGGAGTCGCAGATGCTTTTTATGCCTAGGTCGGATGCCTGGCGGACGATGGTGGCGGCGAAATCGATTTCGTAATGCGGAGGGCGAATGCAGGGTGAGATGACGCAGATCAGGTCGGCGGGGCGGGTGCCGAAGGCTAGGATCATGCTTTCCACGGCGACTTTCAGGATGTTTCGGGAGGTGCCCTTTTTGCCTGCGTGAAGTAGGCCGATGGAACGAGTGACAGGGTCGGCCAGGTAGATGGCGGCGCAATCGGCGATGTAGATGGAGAGTAGCTGGCGGGGTAGATTTGTGATCAAGCCATCGGAAGCGGGGTGGGTGATGATTTTTTGCGGGGAGGTTTTGGAAACAATGGAGATTTGGCTGCCGTGGATTTGTTCGGCATGATGGCGAGTGGCGATTTCAGGGAATTCGCGGGCGATTATCGCATCGTGGGCGGGGCCGAGGTTGTGGAGGGCGAATTCGCGGTCGCCGGACACATTGATATCGGGCAGGCGGGGTATCCACGAAGGGTGGAAGCCGGAAAGGGAGGAGATGGGATTTAGAAATGAGAACGCCTCCGTCACGGAAGAACCGTAACGGAGGCGCTTGGAATTCGCCAAGCTGGATTATTCAGGGGGGAGACAGAAGCTTTTAGGCAATGGCACGGTTTTTAAGCGCACGATTGGTGTGTTCAACTGTTTCGGCCTCTTCTTCATCCATACCTGCCAGGATGCCGGCGAGGTCCGTCGCGATCTCGTTGCGCATCTTGGAGACAAGGTCGACTCCTTTTGAGGTGATGCGCACCATGATTTTACGGCGGTCTTCGGCTGCATGTACGCGCTCGACATAGGACAGTTTTTCCAACCGATCCACGAGGCCGGTAGCGGCAGCGGTGGAATGGCCCATTTTTTTCGCGATGTCGGACATGGTCAGATATTCTTCGCTGGAAAGATAGGTTAGGAGGAAGAACTGCGGAAACGAGATGTTTCCTTTGTTGAGTTCGGTTGACAGGTTAAGAATGCAGCTTCTCTGTGTGAACAGGACGAAGTCTGCAAGACGATCGGCATCGGCTTTCACCGAGGTGCCGGAGGCACTTGGTTGTGTTTGTTTCATTTTGGCTGGTTGTAGTGTTCATGTTTTGGGACATGTAAGGGAGCACAGCCATTGCGAAAGAGAAGATACCTAGGTTTCTAGATATTAATCAACTCCAAAGTTGATTTTTTTCGAAAAGGCTGCGGTTATGTTCGGGACTTTTTAAAGATACGGGATTTGCTTTG
>JACMMB010000331.1 GCA_014379305.1 Akkermansiaceae bacterium | reverse complement strand
TTTCTCCTGAGCATTCAGCACGCCGTCGCCGTCTTGATCGAACTTCGCGAGCCACTGTTTTCGTCTTTCCTGCCTGATTGCTTTGCGGGCCTCCTTGGCTGCGGTGCGCTCTGTTTTGTTTAGCTTGCCATCGCCATCGGCATCGAATTTGGCGATTATTTCGGCACGCGTTGGGCGGTTCTGGCGCTGCGGCTTGGCTTCTTCCGCCAGTGCGGCTCCGATGATGCCGAAAAAGGCTGCGATGATTGGTAGTTTGGTTTTCATATCTTGTTTTTGAACCCCTGCCCCGGTGAATAGTTGCGAACCTGCGGGAAAAAATTGACGAAACAACCGCCTGAGTTTCAAAACTTCTGGAGTAGGTCGAGGGCCTCGGTGAGTTTTTCTGCGGGCTTGGTTTTGGTGAGGCGGGGAAAGCGCTTGCCTTCAAGCAGGATATATTGGGCATTGCGCTGGAGCATGAGGCGCTGCTCGGAGAGCTCGACGGAGGTGACTGCGTTGGCGGCCGCGATGGCTTTGATGCGGGCGATGAGGAGGAGGTTTACAACAGGATGGGGGAGGCGGCCGTGGCGGTCGATCCATGACTTTTCCAGAAGGTCGAGGGACTTTTCGGTGTTTGCTTCGGCAAGCTCGCGGTAGGCGGAAATCCGGAGCTTGGCATCGACCAGGAAACTGGTTGGAAGAAAGGCCGGGAGCCGGGGTTTGGATTTTTCAGTGGCGGTCCACAGCGTTTCGGTCGAGATGATGAAGTCGGCTTTGAAGGTGGTGTCCTGTTGTGAGGGGTTTTGTTTTCCTTTCAGCCGATCGACTGACTGGCGGAGGAGCTGGCAATAGAGGTCAAAGCCGATTTGGGCGATGTGGCCTGATTGCCTGGTGCCGAGGAGATTGCCCGCGCCGCGGATTTCGAGATCGCGCATGGCGATTTTGAAACCGGAACCCAGGGCGGTGTATTGTTTGATGGCGTGGATGCGCTTGCGGGCATCGCCGACGGTCATCATATCGCGCGGGAGGAGCAGGATGGCGTAGGCTTTTTCCCCGGCACGGCCCACGCGGCCACGCAGTTGGTAGAGATCGGCGAGTCCGAAGCGGTCGGCCCGATCAATAAGGATGGTATTGGCATTCGGGATGTCGATGCCGGTCTCGATGATGGTGGTGGCAAGCAATACATCGGCCTCGCCTTTTACAAAGGTGTGCATGACGAGCTCGAGATCGTCTTTTTCCATTTGGCCGTGGCCGATGAGGATGCGCGCTTCGGGCACGAGTTCCTGAAGCTTTTTGTGGACTTGCGCGATGGTTTTGACGCGGTTGTGGAGGAAAAAAACCTGGCCGCCGCGTTTCATCTCACGGCGGATCGCATCGCGGATCACGCGCTCGTCATAGGCTGTGACGGTGGTGGCAACGGGTATTCTGTTAGGCGGCGGGGTATCGATGGTGGACATGTCGCGCGCGCCCATCAGTGCCATATACAGGGTGCGGGGAATCGGGGTCGCGGAGAGGGTGAGGACGTCGATTTGACGGAAGAGATGCTTGAATTTTTCCTTATGGGCCACCCCGAAGCGCTGTTCCTCATCGACAATGGCGAGGCCGAGATCCTTGTAGGTCACATCGCCTGAGATGAGTCGGTGGGTGCCGATGACCATATCGACCGAGCCATCGTTCAGTCCGGCAATGGTGGCACGGACTTCCGAGGGGGAGCGGAAACGGTTCAGCAGATCGACGCGGATCGGGTAATCTGAAAAGCGTTCGCGGAAAGTCCGCCAATGTTGCTCCGCAAGGACGGTTGTGGGGCAGAGCAGGGCGACCTGTTTGCCGCCGGTGATGGCTTTGAATGCGGCGCGGATGGCGACTTCGGTTTTTCCAAAGCCAACATCGCCGCAGATAAGGCGGTCCATGGGACGGGGGGCTTCTAGATCGAGTTTGGTTTCATCAATGGCGCGGCGTTGGTCGGGCGTTTCGGTGTAGTGGAAGGATTGCTCGAACTCGAACATCCAGCGGGAGTCCTGCGGATGGGCATGACCGGACTCGTGTTCACGCTCGGCCTGTATGCGGAGAAGTTGGGCGGCGTAGTCGAGAATGGATTTCTCGGCGGACTTGCGGTTGGTCTTCCAAGTGGCGTTGCCAAGCTTGTTGAGATCCGGGGTGCGACCGCCAATGCCTACGTATTTGCCGATGAGGTGGGCTTGTTCCAGAGGGACTGAAAGGATGGTGCCGTCCTTGTATTCGATCTGTAATTCCTCGCCATCATCGTCGAGCACAATGCCTCTGAATTTGCCGATACCGTATTCGTAATGGACCACGAGATCGCCCGGTTCGATATCGTCGAGGGAGGCGCGGGCGCGCATGGCACGGGCTTTCTCAATGGTGGAGCGGCGTACGGTACCGAGGGTGCGGTAGCGTCCGAATAGTTCCGAGGATGAGAGGACGGCGAGCTTGGTGGTGGGTATGGTAAAGCTGGAAACGAGATCGCCGAACACCGGGCTAAGGCCCAGGTCCCGCTCGAGATCTTTTCCCGAAAGTTCGGCAAAGCGATCGCGCTCGCCCTTGGTTGCAAATACGATTCCGATATCCCAGCCTTCGCGCTGCCATTCATTGAGCTGTCGGAAAAAAGTTTCCCGGCGCAGCTCATCGAGGACGAAATCGCCGGCATCGAATGTGCCGAGAGGGGAGGGGTAGGCAGCGAGGGTGAAGTCTTCCTCGCCCTCGGTGGCGGAGGCGTTTTCGGTAATGATGATGTCCGCGTCAGGAAATAGATTTTCATGCCGCGGATTGATGGAAATGAGGATGTCGTTTTCCCGACGGTAATCGGCGATGGTGGCGATGGCAGGCGGCTCGGCAAGGAGGAGGTCGGCTGCCAATAGTTTTCGCGTGGATGACTGGGTGTTGATATCGAATTCCCGAATCGATTCGAGTTCGGTATCGAAGAATTCCATGCGCAGTGGGCGGGGTGACTGGAAGGGAAAAAGATCAAGGATGCCGCCACGGATGGCGAAGTGGCCGCGCGCGGTGACGGTCGGAACCCGCTCGTAGCCATGGGCGGTGAGAGTTGCGGCGAAATTGGCTGGATCAAGTTTTTGGCCTGGTGTGAGGTGGGTGCGGTTCGAAAGCAGGGATTTAGCGGAGGGGGCATATTGGGAAAAGGAATCGGGACCACAGAGCAGGGTGAAGGCATCGGACGCGGCCAGGATTTCCAGAATGGAGAACCACTCGGCGGCGGTTTCAGGATCATGGATTTCGTGAATTTCGCTATCTGGATTTACCGGAGAATCAGGGAGCACCAGGGCGGTGATGCCCCATATCTCCAGTTCAGTGGCGAGGCGTTCACGCTGGCGGGGGGAATCACAGACGAGCCAGTGGCGCTTTCTGCCTAGATCGGTGGCAGCGGTGGCGGCTAGCGCGGCGAAAAAAGAATGGGAGGCTTCATCGGCGTGATCGAGCACGGTTGGCCTGTCACCGTTGGCGAGAGGGGCCAGGTGCTTTGAAAAGTCGGGTTGTGTGAGAGCGCGGCGGAGCCAGGCTTTGGATAAGTCCGGTGGGGACACGAAGCTTCCGTAATACCGAATGGGGAAACTACAAACTTAAACTGCGGGTTTCAGCATGCAGTCGGCCCAACCATCAGGCGGGGTGTGGGATGGAACTTTTTTCAATCGCCTGGATTAGGGACCTCTTGATGGTTTCCCAGCGCATGGGAATGGATTTCAGAAAAAATGATTGGGAGACAGTGATACGGATGAGGCCGTATTTTCCTGAATCAAAGTTTTCGAGGAGCCAGCGGATCAGAGGTGTTTTCTCTAACAAAGGACTGCTCCGGGATGTGATTTCGCTGGCAGGCAGATTGTTTACGGTGGCTTCGGCTATGATTCGCGCATGATCGGAGGAGGAATATTCCAGGATGATGCTGCCGTCTGCGATGGGTGCGGTATGGATGAGGAGATGAATGACGGACGTGTGGCGTTTGAAATCCTCCGTCAGGCGTTGTTCGATGGCCATGCGGAATTTTTTTTCGTGGCGTTCGATGAGTTTGACCTTGGTGGCCTCAGGGAGTGTTG